>JAFAWZ010000177.1 GCA_019241495.1 Acidimicrobiales bacterium
ATGGCCTATGACGCGCTCCGCCCCTTCGCCGACCGCGGCATCGAGTGCCGGTTCGTCTCCAACGTGGACGGAAGCGACATTTGGGAGGCGACCCAAGACGCCGACCCGGCCCGCACCCTTTTCATCGTCAGCTCGAAGACCTTCACCACCCTCGAGACCATCACCAACGCCACCTCCGCCCGGGAGTGGCTGCTCTCCGCCCTCGCCGACCCGGTCGCGGTGGAGAAACATTTCGTGGCGGTCTCCACCAACGCGACCCAGGTCGCAGAATTCGGCATCAACCCCGACAACATGTTCGGCTTCTGGGACTGGGTAGGGGGCCGCTACAGCTTCGACTCGGCCATCGGCCTGTCGCTCATGATCTCGATCGGTCCGGCCGCCTTCCGAGAGATGCTGGATGGGTTCCACGTCATCGACGAGCACTTCCGGGCCGCCCCCTTCGAGCGCAACCTGCCGGCGCTGATGGGGCTGATAGGCGTGTGGTACATCGACCTGTTCGGGACCGAGACCCATGCCGTGCTCCCGTACAACCACTACCTGTCTCGTTTTCCCTCCTACTTGCAGCAGCTGGACATGGAGAGCAATGGAAAAAGTGTGACCTTGGACGGCTCCCCCACCGAGTTGCCGACCGGGCCCGTCGTGTGGGGGACCCCGGGCACCAACGGGCAGCACGCCTACTACCAGCTCATCCACCAGGGCACCCGGCTGATCCCGGCCGACTTCATCGGGTTCCTGCAGCCCAATCACGAGGTCGGCACCCACCATGACCTGTTGATGGCCAACCTGTTCGCCCAGACTGAAGCGCTGGCCTTCGGCCGCCCTGCGCCCGAAGGCCAGCCCTACCGCAACTTCCCTGGGAACCGACCGACGAACACCCTGCTGGCTCCTGCTTTGACCCCCCGGGTCCTCGGTGAGCTGGTCGCAACATATGAGCACAAGGTCTTCACCCAAGGGGTGATCTGGGGCATCAACTCCTTCGACCAGTGGGGCGTCGAGCTGGGCAAGGAGCTGGCCCAGCGGATCGTCCCCGAGCTGACGGCGGCATCACCCCCCGCACTGTCTCACGACTCGTCCACCAACGCCCTCATCCGACGCTACCGGGCGGCGCGAGGCCGGGCATTCTTGGGATGAAGCCATGCCACGAACGGACGTGGTGTGGTGGGGTCACCCGTGGATAGGACCTGAGATGTCCCTGAGTGGCCGGGCGTCGCGCCCATAGTGGCAAGACAGGATCTCGGCCACGATAGCCAGGGCCACTTCAGCCCCCCGGCGCCCTCCGAGGTTCAGGCCGATGGGCCGGTGGATGCGGTCCAGCTGGTCGGCCGGGACCCCTTCGGCGGCCAGGCGCTGGAGCCGGCGGGACTGGGTGCCGCGTGACCCCATGGCTCCGATATATGGAGTGGGTCGGGCCAGCCCGGTGGCCAGGGCCGGGGTGTCGACATGGGGGTCGTGGCTGAGCACGATCAAGGCGGCCGTGGCGCCGGCCCAGTCAAGCAGCTCCTCCACCTCGCCCGGCTCCGCCGTATCGGCGGCCCGTGACTCCCATCCGAGCAGGCCCGCCTGGGCCTCGATGGCGGTCACGACCTCGCCTGAGCCGATAACGACGAGCCGGGGCGACGGTACCCACGCCTCGATCAACGCCACGCCGTTCTCCGCCTCGACCCGGCGAGAAGCGGTACGGCCATCGAGGAGCAGGTCGTGGGCCTGCTCGGCCAGCTTCGACGTGGCCGCACCGCCGCCCTCCAAAGCCCCCCAGGTCTGGCCCGCCCGGTCAACCGCCAGAGCCGCGGGACCCGCCCCGGGGCCATCGATCATGGTGACCATGGCGACTGGTGCCCGGGCGGCCAGCAGGGACCACACCTGATGTGGGATGGACAGCACCGGCTGGAGCAGGACGTCGGCCCGCCCCCCGCACGCCAACCCGAGCTGCTTGACCATCGGACCGTGTATCTCTACCGGGACCGTTTCCAGCCGGTCGAAGCCCATGGCCGCCGCGGCCGATCGGAGCCGCTCGGCCCCCGGGGCGCCGAGCAGCTCTCCATGGAATCCCCCGGCGTCGTCGATCGCCACCAGCTCGTCCACCGGGAGGGTGGAGAAGCCTTTGAGCTCGATGACCCGCCCGATAACCGCCTTGCGGCCTTCGTCGACGCTGCGACTCACCACTTCCGCGACTTCTTGCATCAGTCCCAAGGCTAGGCGCCGAGGGAGGGCTAGCGTTATGGATGTGGCATCCGGGCCGACGGCTCTGATCGTCGTCGACGTCCAGCGGGACTTCTGCGAGGGGGGCCGGCTGGCAGTGACGGGGGGTGAAGCGGTGGCGGCCGGCATCAGCGATCTGATCGAGGCAGCCGGGGATGCATACGCGCTCGTCATCGCCACGCGCGACTGGCATGTCGACCCGGGTGCGCACTTCGCCCCGTCAGGCTCACCGCCCGATTACGTGAAGAGCTGGCCCGTGCACTGCGTGGCCGGATCGGAAGGGGCGGAGTGGCATCCAGACCTGCGGCTGCCACCGGGCGCGATCGTGGTGTCCAAGGGTGAACGTGCCGGGGCGTACAGCGGCTTCGAGGGCCACACCGAGGGCGGTGAGGACCTGGCGACCGTCCTGAAGGCCCGGGGCATCGAGCGGGTGGACATCGCCGGCATCGCGACCAGCTACTGCGTGCGGGCCACCGCGATGGACGCCATCAGGGCGGGATTCGCCACTCGCGTCCTGGCCCCCCTGACCACCGACGTCGACCCGGCCGCCACCCCGTCGACGTTTACGGCCCTGGTCAAAGCGGGTGTGAAGATCGCCGGCTAGAGCCTGTCACTGGCAGTCACTCGTGCTGGGGTGACTCGTGATCGACATGTCCTGCCGGTTCCAGCTGGAAGGTCGAGTGCTCCACGTCGAAGTGACCGGCCAGGCAGGCTTGGAGCTGGTCGAGGACCTGCGGCGCCATCCCGTTGGCGAAACAGGCGTCGGCGATCACCACGTGCGCCGATACGGCGGGCAGGTCGGAGGTGACGACCCAGGCATGCAGGTCGTGCACCGACGTCACCTCGGGTAGCTCCAAGATGTGGTCGCGAACCTCCTGGAGGTCGACGTCCTCAGGCGCCGCTTCGAGAAGGATGCGCCCCGACGCTCTGAGGAGGCCCCACGCGGCGTGGACCATGAGCCCCACCACCAACAAGGAGGCGATGGCGTCGGCCCGCTGGAGGCCAGTGGTGATCACGACAACAGCTGCCGCCGCGGTACCGGCAAAGGCCCACAAGTCAGTGACCAGGTGGGCGAAGGCACCGGCCACA
>JAFAWZ010000091.1 GCA_019241495.1 Acidimicrobiales bacterium
ACGTGGCACGCGTCACCCTGAAAGCCGACGTACGCAACGAGCCCTCGCGGCGGGCGATCGAGAGCATTGGGGCCACGTTCGAGGGCGTACGCCGGGCGCACGTGCTCGCGACCGATGGCTCCGTTCGCGACACCGCCTATTACTCCATCCTTCGCGAGGAGTGGCCAGCGGTCCGGGCGAACCTGGCGGCCCGACTCCGAGCCCCTGGGACTCAATAGTGGTCACTTGACCTACACATATGTGGGTCAAGTGACACTTATGGCTATCCCGCTAGGGCCGTCTCACCAGCGGTGGGGACGTACACGACTTGATCAAGCCCGCTCAGAGGCGTAGCATACTCAGTATGTTTCTGAGTGTGACCGAGCTGAGTGTGACCGAGCTGAGGGTGACCCGGCTGAGTGTGGCCGTCCCCGGCGGGACCAGCCCGAGCGTGGTGAGGCTGTGAGCGTTCGGCATGCCCTGTTGGCCCTGCTCAGCGAGGGGCCCAAGTACGGTCTGCAGCTGCGCCACGAGTTCGAAGCCCGCACCGGCGAGGTGTGGCCACTGAACGTCGGCCAGGTGTACACAACGCTCCAGCGACTCGAACGCGACGGCTTGGTCGAATCCGACAACGCCGTAGAGGAGGGCCCGCAGAAGGGCTTCCGGATCACCGCCGACGGCGAGGAGGAACTGGCCGCCTGGCTACGGACGCCGCCCGACCTGTCCTCACCTCCACGGGACGAGCTGGTCATCAAGGTGCTGGTCGCTTCTCGCTTGCCTGGCGTCGACGTGCACGAGGTGGTGCAAGCCCACCGTCGATACCTGGTCCAGTTGATGCAGGAGTGGACCCGCCTGAAGGAGTACGCCGCCGACCGGGACCTCAGCTTCGCCCTGGTGGTGGACGCCGAGCTGTTCCGGCTGGACTCTCTGGTTCGGTGGCTGGACGCGGCCGACGGGCGGATCAAGCGGGCCGCGGTCGAACCCGTCGCGCCGGCCAGGCCGGGACTGCCGAAGATCCCCCGAAAAGTGGAGGTGAGGCCATGACGGTCCTCGAGTTGCGCCAGACGTCGAAGACCTACGGGGCAGGCCCCACCGAGGTGCCTGCTCTCCGGCATGTCGATCTGTCGGTAGACGAAGGCGAGCTGGTGGCCGTGATGGGTCCGAGCGGGTCGGGCAAAAGCACCCTGCTGACCATCGCCGGCAGCCTCGAAGAGCCGACGAGTGGCGAAGTGCTCGTTTGTGGGCGGGCGCTGTCTGGCATGTCGCGCAACGAGCGGTCCCGGCTGCGTCGCCGGGTAATCGGCTACGTCTTTCAGGACTTCAATCTGCTGGCCGGCCTGACTGCGGTCGAGAACGTGTCTCTTCCCGTGGAGCTGGACGGCACATCGATCAAGGCGGCCCGGGACCTCGGGATGCGGGCGCTGGACGAACTGGGGCTGGCCGACCGGGCCACCCGCTTCCCTGACGAGCTCTCAGGCGGCGAGAGGCAACGAGTGGCCATCGCCCGCGCCGTGGTCGGCGACCGCCAGTTGCTGCTGGCCGACGAGCCCTCGGGCGCGCTCGACTCGAACAACGGAGATGCGGTCATGAGACTCATCCGGTCGGCCTGCCAGCGCGGGGTGGCTGGGGTCGTGGTCACCCATGACGCCCAGCTCGCCTCGTGGGCGGACCGGGTCGTGTTCCTCCGCGACGGTCGCATCGTCGACCAGACCCTGCCGCCGGCCGGACCCGAGTCTCTGCTCGCTCCCAGCGGCAACCCATGACGGTCACGCTGGAGCGCCCCGCGACGACCCGGCCGGAGGGCAATGGGGGCGGCCCGGCCCGGCGGGCCGTCACCCGCTGGGCGTGGCGGATGTTCAAACGGGAATGGCGGCAGCAGGCCCTTGTGCTGATCCTGCTAGTCGTGGCCATGGCGGCCACCATCGTCGGTTTGGGTCTGGCCTCCAACACGGCCCACCTGAAGGCCGACCCCACGTTCGGCACGGCCAACACGATTCTCTCTCTGCCCGGGTCGGACCCGAACCTGGCGTCTGACATCGGGGTGGTGCAGAGCCGCTTCGGAGTCACCGACGTGATGGCGCACCAGACCATCTCGGTCCCCGGATCGGTAGCGACGATCGATCTCCGGGCCCAGAATCCCCACGGTGCCTACGGGGCTGTGACCCTGCGCCTCAACTCGGGGACCTACCCGACCCGGTCCGGCGAGGTCGCCGTCACCTCCGGAGTGGCCAACACGTTTGGTTTGCACCTCGGCAGCACCTGGAGCGAGGGAGGCCGTTCTTTGCTGGTTGTCGGCACCGTGGAGAACCCGCTCGACCTGCTCGACCAGTTCGCCCTGGTCGCTCCCGGTCAACTGGACGCACCCGAGCAGGTAACCATCCTCGTCAACGCGAAGCCGAAGGACCTGCCATCGTTCAACCTGGGGGGCCTGGGCGGCCTCAACGTCTCGTCGCGCGGAAGCGGCAACCAGACAGGAAGCGAAGCCCTGATCCTCGTATTGGGCAGCCTGGCCCTGCTGTTCGTCAGCCTGATGGGGGTGGCCGGCTTCACCGTCACGGCCCACCGGCGGCTACGGGCGCTCGGCATGCTCGGTGCGCTGGGCGCGACGGACCGTCACGTCCGTTTGGTCATGCTGGCCAACGGGGCGGCGGTCGGAGGCACGGCGGCCCTCGCCGGTGCGCTGGTCGGCCTGGCCGCCTGGATGGCACTTGTTCCGACATTGCAGTCTGCCGTCGAGCACCGGATAGACCGCT
>JAFAWZ010000024.1 GCA_019241495.1 Acidimicrobiales bacterium
CAGTACCTCCACAAGCCGAACAACGCCGGAGGGCTGCCGATCTCGCACTTCGGCCCGGTGGCCGAGGGATTCGTCGGCGTCCTCGCCGGGTTCGTGATCTTGTGGTTCACCGCCCGCATGATCGGTAACCGAGGATGACCACCAGCGAAGAACTGACCGGCGTGGAGCGCGACGGCCATTATGCCGGCGAGACCGCCGGGCGCCTCCCCCCGGGCCGCAACCCCCGCCACTTCGGCATCGACCCCGGCGAGCCGTGGCCCGACGACGTCCCCATGGACCAGGACGACACGCATTGGCGGTTCGAGAACGATCCCAAGGCGGCCAAGCGGGCCGAGAACCGCATCGCCGTGCTGTTCGTGCTCACCCTGCTGTCGAGCGCCGGGCTGGCCTGGGACTACATCTCCAATGACGGCCAGACCCAGGTGGCCGCGGCGTGTTTCGGCGTTGGGCTGGCCGCCCTGGCCGTGGGGCTGATCCTCATGGCGCGCGATCTCATGCCGGGCAACGAGGTCACCGCCAGCCGGGGGCATCACCACGTGAGCGAGGATCCGGACCGGGTGGCGGTCGCCGAGTCACTGGCCCGGGGCATCGAGCCTTTCGCCCGCCGGGCCTTCCTCTTGAAGGTCCTCGCCCCGGTGGGAGGCGCCTTCAGCCTGGCGCTCCTGTTCCCCATCGCCTCACTCGGTCCCCGGCCCCACCGTGACCTGTTGCAGACCAAGTGGGGCCGCTTCACGCGAGCCGTGAACCAGGACGGCCAACCCATCCGCCCGAACGACCTGCCCGTCGACGGCATCTTGACGGTGTTCCCCGAGGGTTACATGGACGACGCTCTGAGCCCCACCCTGCTGATCAACGTGGGTCAGGCGCCGTTCCGGATCGTCAAGGGGAACGAGGGGTACAACATCGGCGGCATCGTGGCCTTCTCGGCCATCTGCACCCACGCCGCCTGCCCGGCCAAGCTGTACAACACCCAGACCCACCAGTTGATCTGCCCGTGCCATCAGTCGACCTTCGACGTGCTGGACAACGCCAAGCCGGTCTTCGGCCCGGCCCCCCGGTCGCTGCCCCAGCTCCCGCTCACCGTAGACGCCGAGGGGTACATAGTCTCGCAGAGCGACTACACCCAGCCTGTGGGCCCCGGCTTCTGGAACAGGGGGTGAGAACATGAGCTCCACCGTCGAACGGGCGGCCGCCAAGAAGCGCTACAGCATCGGCAAGTCGGTCCTCGACACCGTGGACGAGCGCTTCGGATCGTCGAAGTTCCTCACCAGCGCGCTCGACAAGATCTTCCCCGACCATTGGTCGTTCATGGTCGGCGAGATCGCCATGGACTCGCTCATCGTCCTCATCATCACCGGCATCTACCTCGCCCTGTTCTACGTGCCGTCCGGGACCGACGTTGTGTACGCGCCGACCTCAGGCCACGTGTACGCGCCACTTGTCGGCCAGCACATGTCCGAGGCCTACCAGTCGGTCATCAACCTCTCGTTCAACGTGCGCTTCGGGCTGATCATGCGCCAGGCCCACCACTGGGCCGCCCTCATCTTCTTGGCCGCGGTCACCTTCCACATGTGCCGGATCTTCTTCAGCGGCGCTTTCCGCAAGCCCCGCGAGATCAACTGGATCATCGGCCTGATCCTGTGGCAGATCGTCTCCCTCGAAGGCTTCACCGGCTACTCCCTCCCCGACGACCTGCTGTCGGGCACCGGCATACGGGTCATCTACTCGATCATCCAGAGCATTCCATTGGTCGGGACGTGGTTGGCCTACGACCTGTGGGGGGGCCGGTTCCCCGGCCCGACCTTCCTGCCCCGCCTGTTCGTCATCCACGAATTCCTCTTCCCGTTGCTGATCATCGGGCTTCTGACCGCGCACCTGATGATCCTGTGGCGACAAAAGCACACCGACTTTCCGGGGCCGGGCAAGACCGAGACCAACATTCGCGGCAGCCGGGTGTGGCCGCAGTACGCCCTCAAAGCCGGTGGCCTGGCCATGATGGTCGCGGCCGTCAGCTTCCTCTTGGGCGGCCTGGTGCAGATCAACCCGGTGTGGTTGTACGGGTCCTACAACACCTTCACCGTCTCCGCCGGCTCCCAGCCCGACTGGTACCTGGGCTGGCTCGACGGTGCTGTCCGGCTCTGGCCGCACTGGGAGTTCCGATCGTTCGGGCACGAGATCCCGAACCCCTTCTTCCCGGGCTTGCTGATGCCGGGGATCATTTTTACTGTCATGTTCGCCTGGCCGTGGATCGACAAGCGGATCTACAACGACTACAAGGCGCACAACCTGCTCGACCGACCGCGGGACAAGCCGTTCCGGACCGGCGTCGGCGTGGCCGCCATCATCTACTTCATCGACCTGACGCTGGCGTGCGCCACCGACCTGCTCGCCAACGACCTTCATATCGGCTTCGAGCGGCTGATCGAGATCCTCCAGATCGGCGTGTTCGTAGGCCCGGTCGTGGGATTCTTCGTGGCCTACCGGGTCTGCACGGCGTTGCAGCGCACCAACGCCCACCCGATACAGAGGCCCATCGGAGGGGTCATCTACCGAACCGCCGACGGGGCTTACCATACCCTGGGCGAGCATCATCCGGCGCCGGCAGGTGCGGACGGCAACGGGCACGGTAACGGACACGGCCCCGATACGAGGCGAGAAGAAGAGGCCCTGCCCACGTCAGCGGGGGACTAGATCGGCGTGGGCGCCAATCCGCTCGCCAGGCTGCGCGCTTGGCCCGTTTGGCGCCAGCTGACCGGGCCCGATCGGTCGGGTCGGGGAGAGGCCGCAAGATCGGCCCGATCGGCCGCCATCCAGTCGAGGATGGCCCGAGCCGACCGGGAAGCTCGGTCGGTGTGCCCGTACTGCGCGGTGGGGTGCGGGCAGCGGGTCTACGTGAAGGACGATCGCGTCATTCAGATCGAGGGGGATCCCGACAGCCCCATCTCGAGAGGCCGCTTGTGCCCCAAGGGATCGGCCAGCAAGCAGCTCGTCACCGGAGCGCACCGGGAGGAGCACGTGCTCTACCGGCCGGCCTACGGGACCGAATGGGTGAGGCTCGACCTCGAGGTGGCGATGGACATGGTGGCCGACCGCGTGCTCGACGCCCGGTCCAAGGGGTGGCAGGAGGCCGACGGCCAGGGCCGCCGGTTGCGCCGGACCATGGGCATCGCCAGCCTGGGTGGCGCCACATTGGACAACGAGGAGAACTATCTCATCAAGAAGCTCTTCACCGCCCTGGGCGCCATCCAGATCGAGAACCAGGCCCGGATATGACACTCGGCCACCGTCCCCGGTCTGGGGGCATCATTCGGCAGGGGCGGTGCCACAACCTTCCAACAGGACCTGGCCAATAGCGACTGCGTGATCATCATGGGCTCGAACATGGCCGAAGCCCACCCCGTCGGGTTCCAGTGGGTGATCGAAGCCAAGGCCCGGGGCGCCCGTCTGATCCACATAGACCCCCGGTTCACCCGCACCAGCGCTCTTGCCGACCTGCACGTGACGATCCGGGCGGGCACCGACATCGCCTTCCTCGGAGGGTTGGTCAACTACATCATCGAGCACGACAAGACCTTCCGCGAATACGTCGTCGCCTATACGAACGCCTCGTTCCTCGTCGCAGAGGAGTACGCGGACACCGAGGACCTGGGCGGGTTGTTCAGCGGCTACGACCCCGACGAGGGCAGCTACGACAACCGGAGCTGGCGCTACCAGCGAGACGAGCCGTCGGGCGCGGTCAGGCGGGACCCCGCCTTGGAGGACCCGAGGTGCGTGTACCAGATCCTCAGGCGCCACTACCGCCGGTACACGCCCGAGGCGGTCGAGCAGATCTGTGGCACCCCTCGTGACCGTTTCCTACGGGTCTGCGAATGGTGGACCGAGGCCAGTGGGCGGGAGCGGACCGCGGCGCTCGTGTACTCGGTGGGCTGGACTCAGCACACGACCGGGGCGCAATGCATCCGCACCGCCTCGATCATCCAGTTGCTGCTCGGGAACATGGGCCGCCCGGGCGGGGGCGTCATGGCCCTGCGGGGCCACGCCAGCATCCAGGGATCTACCGACGTGCCCACGCTGTTCAATCTGCTCCCCGGATACCTCCCGATGCCGACCGAGACCACAGGGAGGGACCTGGCCACTTACGTCGAGGCGGTCAGGGCGGACAAAGAGAAAGGTTTCTGGCACCACGCCGACGCCTACACGGTG
>JAFAWZ010000173.1 GCA_019241495.1 Acidimicrobiales bacterium
CGGAGCACCGATGCCATCTGACCGATCTCGTCCGGAGTAGCCGCCCGCTCCGTGGCGGCGGGACCCATCACGTAGATCCGCAAGGGCGTGTGTCCCACGAGGGCGGCGATATTGGCCCGAAGCGGCAGGCGATCCAAGGAGTCGAGATAGTCAGGGAAGCTCTCGAACGACCAGTCGATCCCTGTGGCCAACGCCTCGAACGACATCCCCTCTACGTTCTCCAGGGTGCGGGCCAGGACCGCATGGTCAGAAGAGCGAGCCGGTGCTATCCCGAACCCGCAGTTCCCCATCACGACCGTCGTGACCCCGTGGTCGGTGGACAGAGACAGCTCGGGGTCCCAGGTGACCTGGGCATCGAGATGGGTGTGCGGATCAATGAAACCTGGCGCGAGCACAAGGCCGTCCAGGTCGACCACCCGGGCCCCGCCTTCGGCCGCCTCGCCGCACCCTACGACCTCGGCGATGGTTTCACCCTCGATGACGAGATCGCCGTGGGTGGCCGGCCGACCGGTGCCGTCGACCAATTTGGCGTTCTTGATGACGGTGCGCTGGACAACGGTGCGCTGGGGCCTGGTCAAGGTCACCTCGAAGCCTCCGTAACTCCCCGTTGGACCAGGCGATGGTAGGACCCTGGATGCATGTCGTCAAGAACCGCGTTACGCTCGATTCGAGCGTTGCTGTGCAGAACCGAATGCTGTCAAAGGAGAGTTGGCCCATGCCGGTTTCAACCCCCACTCCCGACCGTATGGTCATCGTCGATCCGAGGGGCCGGATCGAACAGGCCGCGGTAGAAGCACCAAAGCGCCTCTCGACCCTCGAGGGCAAGACGGTGGGCATAATCCTCGACGGCCCCTGGCGGAGCTGGTTCGTGATGGCCGACCGGATCGCAGCCATATTGGACGAGCAGGGCGTGAAGACCAAGCAGCTGGCCCTCGGGGCCCAGTCGCTCGACATGTCGGACTTCCCGGTGGAGCGACTGAGCAATCGCGAGGACGCATCCGCGCTCGACGCGTTCGCCGCCCAAGTCGATGCAGTACTGGTCGGCCTGGGCAATTGAGGGGGTTGCACGGCGGCAGTTGCCGCCGAGGTGATAGAGATGGAGCAGCGAGGAGTGCCGTCGGTTCTGGTTCACACCGCGGCGTTCAGAACCCTCGCCCATTCATCTCTGAAGTACCGCCAGTTCGACTACGTGCCTTTGTTCGAGTTGCCACGGTTTTTGGACAACATGAGCGACGACGACGTTCGCCGGCTGGCTGACGGAGTAGCCCTGGACATAGTGCACCAGTTGCTGGACCCGTGACCGGCCCGGAGCCGCTCCGAGTGGAGCTCCCGGCTGGGCCGGACGCCTTCTATGACTTCATGGACCGTGAGCTCTGCGGCGACGGTCTGCCGGCGATAGAGCCGACACCTGAGCGCGTCGCCGCCATGATCGCGCCCTCGGGCCGCGAACCCGGCGAGGTCGTGCTCGTGCTCAAACCTCGCATGGGAGTTGCGACCATCGAGGCCATTGCGGCCAACGCGGTCATGGCCGGCTGCCGGGCCGAGCACTTCCCCGTCGTGGTGGCTGCCCTCGAGTCCACCGTCGCCGGCGAGGTCGCCCATACCGCGACGACGAACTGCGCAACCGCTCTTCTGATCATCAACGGGCCGGCCCGCCATGACCTCGGAGTGGGTTACCAAGAGAGCTGTTTCGGTGTCGCCGGGCGAGCCAATGCCACCATCGGACGGGCCCTGCGACTCTGCCTCATCAACATCGCCGGCTCCCTTCCCGGCCGGGTGAGCAAGTCAGTCTTTGGTCATCCGGGCCGGTACACCATGTGCATCGGGGAATGGGACGAGATGAACCCGTGGGCTCCCCTGCACGTCCAGCGGGGTTTCTCCCCGACCGACAATTGTGTCACCGCCGTTGGCAGTTCCTCGTTCATCAACGTGACGGACATATGGAGCAGGAGCGCGGACGCCTACCTCACGACCATCGCCCACACCATCAATACCTCGGCCGGCGCGTGGATGATCATGCGAGAGGCCGAGATAACCATCGTGCTCAGCCCATCGTGGGCCGAGTTCATACACCGCGACGGCTACGACCTGCCCGCCGTCAGGCAATTCCTGTGGGAGCACAGTCAGGTCCCCCTCAGCCAGCTCCCACCGGACCATCACGGACCGCTGCGTGACATCGACGCCGTCCTCGCCGGCGATCTCGTGGCGCAGACGTCGTCACCCGACAAGTTCAACATCATCGTCGCAGGCGGGCTCGGCGGCCTCCACGCCATCGCCTGCCACGCCATGGGCCACGAGAAATCCGTCACCCGCCCGTTCCAACCGGTGCCCCGTCGGTAGCGCTTCTCAGTTGAGCGTCCAGCCTCCGTCCACGACGATGGTCTGGCCCCGGACGTAGTCCGCGGCGGGTGACGCGAGGAAGACCGCGACCTTGGCGATGTCGTCGGGATCAGCGACCCGTTTGGTGGGGTTCTTGGCTACCAGCGGGGCGAGCGCCTCCCTGGCCGCCTCCTCACTCCCGCCACCGAGGCCCTTGACGACCCCGTCGGTGAGCACCGTTCCGGGCGCAATCCCGTTGACCGAAATACCGTGCTCGGCCAGCTCCACCGCCATGTGGCGGGTCAGCGCGATCACCGCACCCTTGGTCGCGGCATAGGGCGCCAGCCCGCTGACCAGGGATGGTTTCAACCCGTCGACGGACGCGATGTTGACGATCCACCCCTTCCGGCCCGCGCTTATCACCGAACGGCTGAAGGCCACCGACATCATGGCCAGGCCCCTGAGGTTGGTGTCGTACACCAAGTCGAAGAACTCCGGGGTTGCGTCCAACATGGCCACCGAGGGGTAGATCCCGGCGTCGTTGACCAGAATGGTCGGCACCCCGAAAGGCTGGGCGGCGCGAGCCACTATGTCCTCGTGCACGTGGGGAAGGCTGATGTCGGCCACGACATGGGCCGCACCTGGCAGGTGCTTGGCCACGATGGCCGGCGTCTCGGAGTCCTTGTCCACGACCACGACCTGGGCGCCAGCCTCGCCCATGCGCGCCGCGATGGCCCGGCCCATACCGGCCGCCCCGCCCGTCACGAGGGCGACCTCGCCGGTCAGCTCGAAGATCCCTTTCTCCGGCACATCAAACCCAGTCCGTCGTGAACTGCAGCCAGCCCGGACGGAACTCGAGCACCTTCACACCCTCCGGACCCGCCTGTACCGCGTACGGGCCCTCGGCCGGCGTGTAGTAGCCCTCACCAGGCCCGAAGCGCCGATTGCCCTGGCGCAGCTCGCCTTCGACCACGATGACGATCTGGGCCACGTTGTGCTTGTGGCGAGGAATGAACGCGTTCGGGGTGTATCGCACCCCCAACAGGCTGGGCGCGTCGGGCCGGTCCGGGTTGACCAGCGCCTGGAGGTTGATCATGGCCCCCTCGGGCGGAACCTCCGTCCCCGGAGGCACCACGGGTGTCTCGGGCATGCCGTTGAAATCGAAGAACGAGGTCTTGGCCGGGTTGGTCAACGGTCCCGCCGTTTGCATCATGGTCGACTCGAAGTCCCGGTCGTGTTCGTCAGCGACGTGAGTCACGATGTTGCTCCTTTCCCCCGGTAGGCACCGCACAACAACGATCCTGCCGAGCGCAGGCTAGCAGGTCACGTGGCCCGGCGGATCCAGGGTCCCTCGGGCCGGGAGACCGAACGCCAGGTTGTCCTCACCGAGCAGCGGCGGGCGGCTCCGGAGGCACCAAGGCGCCTCGGACCAGTGCGCGGCCGGGCCCGGGTACCGAATGGATCGGGCCAGCTCAGGATGCTCGACGTCGCGGAAGAAGCCCCGGTAGAGGAGCTGCTCGTCCTCGAGCAGCTGGGCCGGTGTGTTGACCGCCATCCACGTGAACCCGAAGGATTGGCCGAGGCGGAACAGCTCCGCTCCGGTGCGGGTCGACGCCACCTCTTCAACGGCTTTCAAGAGCAGATCGCGGTGGGACTCGAACTCGGCCGGGGGGATAGCCTCCAGCCCGGCCCCCAGACCATTGGCTCGGAGCCAATCACGAAAGGCCACCCAACGATCCGGGCTGATGTTGAGCATCTGGGCCACGAGGTACCCGCCGTCGCCGGTCCGCACCAGGTTGGGCATGTCCCGGCGGGTCACCCCGGTCCCGGTGTACTCGAAGGGCACGACTCCATAACCGTCGGTGATGAAGGCGACCGACTCCTGCACGGATATGTCCACGTGCTGGCCGGCGCCGCCGAGCAGGTCGCGCCCGAGAAGGGCGGCCAGCGTCCCGATCCCGGCCCACTGCCCGGCGATCTGGAAGGACAAGTCGCCTCGGGGGACCAACGGCGGCGTCTCGGCGTCGCTGTAGCCGACCATGGACATGGCCCCGCCCATGGCCCAGGCCACCATGTCGGATCCCTTCCATTGGGCGAGGGGCCCGGTCTGGCCGAACGGCGTGATGGACGTCATGACCAGCGCCGGGTTGGCCGCCGAAAGCTGGTCGTAGCCCAAGCCGAGCTGGGCCAGATACCCGGGCGGATGGTCCTCCAGCACGACGTCGGCCCGGCTCAACGCCGAACGCAGGAGATCTCGTTGGTGGCCGTCTTCGAGGTCGATCGTGACGCTGGCCTTGTTGGTGTTGTGGGCCCAGAAATAGACGCTTCGGTCCGGATCCTCGTTTCCTTCGAAAAAAGGACCCCGGTAGCGGCTGCCGGCCCCTGCGGGAGGCTCGACCTTGGTGACCGACGCTCCCATGTCCGCCAGGTACTTGCCGCAGGCCTGAGTTCCCTCGTCACCGATCTCGAACACCACCACCCCGGAGAGTGCTCCGGCGTCAGGGCCTTGGTTCACAGGCTTCTGACCACGTCGTCGGCTTCGAGGGCGGCGAGCTCCGCGTCGGACAGTCCCAGCAGGTCGCGAAACACGTAGTCGTTGGCCTCACCGAGCAAGGGAGCGGCCTTGTTCGGCACGTAGGGCATCTTCGACAGTCTGGCCCCGACCGTCTCGTGCCGGCGGCGGCCCGCTTCGTCGTGCTCGTAGACCGCGAAGGTGCCGCGATGGGCCAGCTGGATGTCCCAGTCGAGTACGTCCCTGGTGTCCTGCACCACGCCGGCCGGGACCCCGTGCTCTTGGAGAAGCCGGGCCACGTGGTAGCGATCTCGCTTGGAGGTCCACGCGCTCAACTCGGCATCGATCACGTCTTGGCTGGCGTAGCGCCCCTCACTCGTCGCCAGCTCCGGGGCTCGAGCCCACCGCGGATCTCCCAGGGCGCGGCGCAGGGCGCCCCACTGGTCGTCGTCGAACACGGCTATCACACACCATCGATCCGGCCCGATGCAACGGTAGGCGTTGTGAGGAGCAGCCCGGGGGTGGGCCCGGCGGTTTCCCGCCGCCTCCGGGTCGCCACCGTCCCGAGGCCCGTTCGCCGCCAGCTCCAGGAGGTACTGCCCGAGCAGCGTCACATTTCCCTGTGTCTGGGCGGCGTCCACGAACACGCCGCGACCGGTCCGGCGTCGATACAACAGAGCGGTCAGGACGGTGAGAGCATTCTGGGTGGCGGCGTGCGTGTCGCCGATCTGGAAGGCCCAACCGGCCGGCGGCCGCCCCGGAAGGCCGGCGAGGGTGAGCAGCCCGGTGTGGCCCTGGGACGGGCTGCCATAAGAGCGGTAACCGGCCGCCGGCCCGTCGTGGCCGAAGCCCGAGCACGAGACGTAGATGATGTCCTCTCGGATCTCCTTCATGGACGCGTAGTCCAATCCCCAGCCCTGCATGACCCGCGGCGTCATGTTCTCGTACACGACGTCACACAGGCGGACCAGATCCCGGGCCAGCGACCGCCCCTTCTCGGTCCCCATGTTCAAGGTGAAGCTTCTCTTCTCCACGTTGGCGCCGTTGAACATGCCGCCCCGATTCAGCCCGTCGATGCCGTCAGCCGAGCCGAAGAAGCGGATGAAGTCGAGGCCCGGGGGCTCTGGCCACTCGACCCGCAGCACTTCAGCCCCCAAGGTGGCGAGGTAGCGGGTACCGAGCCCGCCGGCGAACTGCCGGGAGAAATCCAAGACGCGGGTTCCCGCCAGGGGTGCCAACCCGCTCAACGGCGGCAGCTTCTCAGCTCTCGATGGTTATCGCCAGCTCGGGGCAGGCCGCCGCGCCCCGCCGCGCCTCGTCCTCGCGCTCCGGTGGGACCTCGATGGACTTGCCCCGCCAGGCGTTGTAACCCAGCTCATCAAGCTCGTAGAACTCCGGGGAGACCGCGTTGCAGCGGGCGTGGCCGGTGCAACGGCTGTCGTCGACATGGACCTTCATCATTGGTCGAACCCTCACTTTCCTGCCATGCGCTCGACGACGGGGGCGAATTCGTCGGCCACGTGATCGAGCACCGTCACATACGAGAAGCCGTAGCGTTCGCGACGTTCTTCGAGGATGTCACAGATCGAATCGACCGATCCCAACAGAGCGTGGGGGTGCTCGAGGACATCGCCGCTCGGCAGACCGAAATAGCCTGTGAACGTCTCGGCGACCGCCCTTGCGTCATTGGTGACCGAGGTGAAGTACGCACCGATCTCCAAGCAGATGTCGTCCCACCTCTCCCCCGCCGCCTGGCGAACCCAATCGATCTTCTCCAACGTCAGGGCCGCGGTGGACTCCTGGGTACCGTCGGAGCTGATCTTCCCGGCCCGGTTGTTGACGTTGAACGCCACGATGTCGGCTTGGCGAGCGGCCAGCTCGAGCACCTTGCGACCGCCCCCACCCACGGCGATCGGGGGGCACGGACCCTGGACCGGCTTCGGCGATCCCTCGAAGCCCGACGCGCTCACTCCGTGCTTACCGTTCACATCGACCGGTCCGTCACCCATGCACGCCCGGATCACGTCGATGACCTCCCCGAGACGGGCGATGCGCACTCCAGGCGAGTCGAAGGGGATCCCCATGGCTTCGTATTCCTTGACGATCCACCCCGCTCCGAGGCCTATCTCCAAGCGCCCTTCGCTGAAAACGTCGATGGTGGCGAGCTCCTTGGCCAGCACGACGGGGTTGTGATAGTCGACGGCGATCACCCGGAACCCGACCTGCAAAGTGCCCGTGGCCTCGGCGGCCACGACGACCGCGGGAATCGACGCGACCGGTTGGGGCGCGTGGTTCGATTCCTCCATGGCCCGGCCGGGGCCAGCGTAATGGTCGTTGTACAGGATGCTGTAGTACCCGAGCGACTCGAGCTTGCGGGCCTTTTCCTTGACCTCGGAGGCGGAGGCACCCAGCGAGCACATGACGCCGAACTGGAACGGTTTGGTCATCGTCGCCCCTCCCCTTCTGACGTGCCTCCTGTGACCTGCGGGTCACGCTAACACATGGCATTGCCGGCCCCCGAGGGCCGGATCGGCTCTGCCCCCAACCCAAGGTGCCGACCAAGGGGGCGCTCGGATATCGTCCCACCGACACACTTTCGACTTTGACCCGAGAGGAAATCCACATGACTCGTCCATTTCGGTTTGGAGTGATGACCAACGGGGGCACCACCACGAGCGGCGTGGTCGACCTGGCCAAGAAGGTGGAAGACCTCGGGTACGGAGCCATCTACTACAACGACCACTACGTGGGGCCGGGCCAGGCCATGCAGGCTGCCAACCACGGCCCTCAGGAGCTGGCGGCCATCCCGATCGCGACCCTCGCAGCCACCGCCACGACCAACCTGGTCATAGGTTTCCGCGTCGTCTGCATCGACTATCACCACCCGGTC
>JAFAWZ010000013.1 GCA_019241495.1 Acidimicrobiales bacterium
GCGGGCGGCCGCGGCGGACGAGACCGTCCGACTGGTGCCGCCGCTCCAGCTCTCCTTGGAGCAGGCCCTGGAGTTCATCCGGGAGGACGAGTGCGTGGAGGTCACCCCCTCGGTCGTCCGGCTGCGCAAGGTCGTCCTCGACCAGTCGGAACGGGCCCGCCGGCGCTCGGCCAACCGGCCGCCCCGGGCCAACACTTAGCTTCCCCGCAACCCTTAACGTCCCGGAAACAGAGCCTCTGCCATACTGACCCTCGATGGGGGATCTCTTCGAGGGATACACCCTGGCCCGGCCCTACGGTCGTCCGGCATGGGACGAGATGTTCGAGGCGGAAGGAATACCCCGGGCGGCCACCCAGATGCTGCACGACGCTCTGCAGGCGCTGCCGCCTGACGAATTCGAGGCGCGCTGCGCCGCCCGGGACCGCAGCTTCACCGATCGGGGCATCACCTTCCAGCTGTCTGGCGAGGAACGCCCATTTCCTCTCGATCTCATCCCGAGGATCATCTCTGCCAACGAGTGGGCGCTGGTGGCGGCCGGTGTCGCTCAGCGAGTAAGGGCCCTCGAAGCTCTCTTGAGCGACCTGTACGGCCCGGGCCGGATCCTGGAGGACCGTGTCCTCCCCCGCCGTCTGGTCACGTCCTCGGCCCACTTCCATCGGGCCGCGTGGGGCATCGAACCTCCGAACGGGGTCCGCGTCCATGTGGCAGGTATCGACGTGGTGCGCGGCGGTGACGGACGGTTCTACGTCCTGGAGGACAACATCCGCTGCCCCTCGGGGGTTTCGTACGTAATAGAGAACCGCCGGATGATGGCTCGTATCTTTCCCGAGTTGTTCGCCAGCCACCGGGTGGAATCGGTGCAGGGATACCCGGCCAAGTTGCTCGAGGCCCTCCGCGCCTCCGCTCCCTCCGCTGTGGCGGATCCCACGGTGGTGGTCATGACCCCCGGGGTGTACAACAGCGCCTTCTTCGAGCACTCGTTCCTGGCCCGCCAGATGGGAGTGGAGCTGGTTGAAGGGCGCGACCTGGTGTGCCGGTCGGGTCGGGTGTACATGCGCACCGTCGACGGGGAGGAGCGTGTCGACGTCATCTACCGCCGGGTCGACGACGACTTCCTCGACCCGTTGCACTTCCGCTCCGACTCGATCGTCGGCTGTCCGGGGGTCGTCAACGCGGCTCGAGCCGGCAACGTGACCATCGCCAACGCGGTGGGCAACGGCGTGGCCGACGACAAGCTCACCTACACCTATATGCCGGACATCATCCGGTACTACCTGAACGAGGAACCTCTGCTGCCGAACGTCGCGACGTACCGGCTGGAGGACCCCGACCAGCTGGCCCACGTCCTCGACCATCTCGACGAGCTGGTCCTGAAGCCGGTGGCCGGCTCGGGCGGGTACGGCATCCTCATCGGCCCCCAAGCGACCGAGCTCCAGCTGGCCCATGCCCGCCACCAGATCGCCACCGACCCCCGCTCGTGGACGGCCCAGCAGCTGGTGGCCCTGTCGACGTCGCCTACCCGGGTGGGCGATCGGCTCGCCCCCCGCCACCTCGACCTGCGGCCCTTCGCCATCAACGACGGAAAGGACATCTGGGTGCTACCCGGCGGTTTGACGCGCGTCGCCCTCCCCCAAGGGAGCCTGGTGGTCAACTCCAGCCAGGGTGGCGGGTCGAAGGACACCTGGATCACGGTCGGGTCCGATCCAGCCCCGACGGGGATCCATTTTGCCACCCGTTCCGTCTCCGACGCCGACAGCCCCCCACGCGAGGCGAGCGAGCGGGCAGTGCGGCCCGAGGCGGGGCCGGCGTGGGACGAACGGGAACGCCATCATCAACAACAGCAACAGCAGCAGCAGCAGCAACAACAGCGAATTCGAGCATGTTGAGCCGGATAGCCGAGGGTTTGTTCTGGATCGGCCGCTACATGGAGCGCGCCGAGGACACCGCCCGCATCCTCGACGTGCACATCCACCATCTCCTGGAAGCGCCCGTAACCAGCGAAGGCCAGCTCTGCCAGTCTCTACTGGCCATCATGGGGGTCGAGATCCGCGACAGCGCGCCCAAAGAGCTGACCGCCCGGCGGGTGACCGAGATCCTCGCCTTCGACGCCGACAACCCGAGCTCCATCGTGTCGTCATTGTTGGCGGCGCGGGCCAACGCCCGGGGGGTCAGCGAGGCCATCAGCTCGGAGATGTGGGAAGCGCTCAACGCTACCTACAACGCGCTGCCCGCCCACCTCGAGCTCGGCCGGCGCAACGTCCCCTACGCCTTTTTTCGTTTCGTCCGCGACCGGGCCGCCATGGTGGCCGGGCTCAGCGAGTCGAGCATGAGCCGCGACGACGCCTGGCGCTTCTTCGTGCTGGGGCGCAGCCTGGAACGGGTCGACATGCTGACCCGGCTGCTCTCCTCAGCGGTCGTTGGATCGGACCCGGAGCATGGTCGGGACCGCCAGCCCGATTGGGCCATGCTGCTGCGATCGTTTTCCGCCCACGAGGCGTTCCTCCGGAGCTACCGTCGCGAGCCGGAACCAGTTACAGCTGTCGAATTCCTCCTCCTGGACCGCCTGTTCCCGCGGTCGGTGTTCTGGGCGCTCTCCACCGCCGAGGACTGCCTGGCCGAGCTGGATCCCCGTCTGGGCCGGGCCGGAATGCCCGACGAGTCGCGCCGCACACTCGGCCACCTGCGCACCAATCTCGAGTTCAGGCGAGTGGACGACCTGCTCGAGGACCTGCCGAGCGTGCTGGTGGCCGTCCAGAAGGGTTGCGCGGCGGCCAGTGCGGCGTTGGCCGCCCGTTACTTCCGCTACACGAACCCGATCGAATGGAGCTCCGAAGTGGTCGGAGTGGAATCTTGACCTACCGGATCCGGGTCGAGCACGCCAGCCGGTACATCTATGCCCACACGGTGCAGTCGTCGTACAACGAGGCTCGGATCAGCCCACTCACGACCCCCTGGCAGCTGGTGCTGGACTCCCGGATCGACGTGAGGCCGGCGGCCAACGTCCAGGCCTACGTCGACTACTGGGGCACAGTCGTTCACGCCTTCGATCTACAGCAGCCGCACGAGGAGATGGCGATCACCGCCCGATCGGTCGTGGAGACCACCCGTGGACCAATCGTCTCCGGTGATGACGACTGGCTCGATCTGTTGGAAGGACCGGCGGCCGACACCTTCGCCGAATACCTGGCGCCGACGTCACAGGTCCCGAGCGACGAGCGGCTTCAGGAGATCGGCCTCGGGCTGGCCAGGGGATGCACGCCCTGCGAAGCGGCCAACAACGCGGTCTCCTGGGTGGCCGAGCAGCTCTCCTATGTGCCTGGCGCGACCGCCGTTCACACCTCGGCGATAGAAGCGTGGGAGGGAGGCGAAGGCGTGTGCCAGGACTTCGCCCACCTCAGCCTGGCCGTACTGAGAGCCATGGGTATCCCCGCCCGGTACTGCTCGGGATACATGCACCCCGACGGCGAGGCCCACCTCGGGGAGACCACGCGAGGTGAGAGCCACGCCTGGATCGAGTTCTGGTCGGGGCGCTGGTATCCGGTAGACCCCACCGCGGGGCGCTCGACGAGCGAGCGCCACGTGCTAGTTGCTCGGGGCCGGGACTACTCGGATGTGCCCCCGATCAAGGGCATCTTCCACGGAGGACCGACCGACCACCTCGAAGTGTCCGTCAGCCTCACCCGCCTCGCCTGAGCGCCTGCGACCGGACTACTTGGACGGAAAGGAGGCGCGGCATCTCACAAGCAGTGTTCTGACACGGCAGTGATGCCGTGGCCTCCTTTTCGTTTACTCAACCCGGTCGCAGGCACTGACCCGACCATTGGTGCGGCAGATCAGTTGGAAGTCGGGTCGTCGGGGTAGTAAGCGACGATCCGCAGCTTGCCGGGCTGGCGGCGCAACACCTGCTTCCACAGCTGCTCGGGCTCCTCGGAGAACGGGTCGTCAGGCTCCGCATCGATCACCCACCACGCCCCGGATGAGATCTCCGAGCCCAGCTGGCCGGGCCCCCACCCGGCGTAGCCGGCGAACACCCGGACCCGGGCGAAGCGCGACGCCAGTACGTCGATGTCCACATCCAGGTCCAAGGTACCCACATCAGGCATGACCTGCTTCCAGTCCCCTGAGCCGTCATGGTCCGACTCGGGGCCGTTCTGGGCCGCCCGGGCCAGGCAGATCACCGCCTGGTGCTGCACCGGACCACCCATGAACACGACGGGCGGAGTGGCGGCCAGCTTCTCCCACTGAGGTAGCGGGGCCCCCACCTCTGTCTCGCTCGGCCGGTTCAGCACCAGTCCCAAGGCCCCCTCGTCGCTGTAGGCGAGGAGGAGGACGACAGTGCGGTCGAAGTTCGGGTCGGGGAGCAACGGGTTGGCGACGAGAAGCCGGCCCGCCTCGGGGACTTGCGTCTCGGGCAGGTCACTCATGTCCGACCCTCCGGTTCCACCGCACTAGCTTGCCAAAGCATGCGCGCTGTCACTGTCGTCCCGCTCAAAGACGGATCCGTCGACCTGACCGAGCTGCCCGAGCCCCCGGAGTCCGACGGACCGGTGCTGGTCAAGACCCGGGCCGTCGGGGTGTGCGGCACCGACCTGGAGATCATCGGCGGGCAGTACGGCTGGGCTCCCCCCGGGGAAGAGCGGCTGGCCATAGGCCACGAATCGCTGGGCGAGGTGATCGAAGCCCCCTCCGGAGCCGACCTGGGCGCAGGAGATCTGGTCGTCGCCATCGTGAGGCGGCCCGATCCGGTCCCCTGCTCCAACTGTGCAGCCGGCGAGTGGGACATGTGCCGCAACGGCCAGTACACCGAGTGGGGGATCAAGGAGCACCACGGTTACGCCAGGGAGCGCTACCGCGTCACCCCGGACTTCGTGGTGAAGGTCGACGCCTCGCTCGGGAACCTCGGCGTCCTGCTCGAGCCGACCACGGTCGTGGCCAAGGCGTGGGACCACATCGGACGCATCGGCCAGCGCGCCGAATGGCAACCCCGGACCGTCCTCGTGACCGGAGCCGGCCCGATCGGCCTGCTCGCCGCCCTGTTGGGCCGCCAGCGAGGCCTCGAGGTGCACGTGCTCGACCAGGTCACCGAGGGGCTGAAACCCGACCTGGTGGACGCCCTCGGCGCCCACTACC
>JAFAWZ010000195.1 GCA_019241495.1 Acidimicrobiales bacterium
CCCCCTTTTTGAGGTTCTCCAACGTGTCGATGGCCCCGAACACCTTCAGCTTCCCGGCCGCCTGGGAGGCGCGTTCCACCACCTCGTCGAGCGAGGCTCCGAACGCGGCGGCCTGGGCCGCTTCGGTCACCACCAGACCCTGCCCCAGCGTCACGCTCAAGGAATCGACCACCCGAACCGGGATCCGCCCCTCGAGGGCTGTCGCCGCGGCGCGGGCCGCCTCGATCGTGGCGGACAACTTCGACGACAGGTTCACACACACCACCCCCGCCGCCCCAGCCGCGGCCATCTTCTCGAACGCTTCTTGGAACTGTCCCGGCGAGGGTGCCGCGGTCGCGGGCAGCTCGTTCGAGGTGGCGCAACGGGCCCAGAACTCCTTGGTGGACAGCTCCACCCGGTCGACCAGCTCCTCTGCCCCGAAACGGATGCGCAGCGGCACCAGCCCCAGGCCTAGCTCGGCGAGGATGTAATCGGATAGGTCACAGGCACTGTCGGTTACCACGCGAATGCCAGTCAATGGGTCTGAGTCCTTTCTGAATGGGTCAAGCACCTAAGTGCCCTCGCTGATACTCCGGTCGCCGTTGGGCTTGTGCTGCGGAGCTGGTGTGGTGAAGAACTGGTGCACAAGAGGGTCATCGGGCCAGACGATCTCCTGCTGGTCAGGTTGTTCCACCGGCGACGGCACCAGCCGGCGAGCCCGGCGCCCGTGGCGCAAGTCTCGGCCCCACCACAAGAGCAGCGAGAGAACGGCGACGACGATCAACACCACCCCGACGTTGGACACCGCGGTGGAGCGCACAGTGTCGCTGTCATGCGCCAGGCGCAGCGCACCGCCGGGGGAGTAGAGGCTGACGTCGAGAGGGAACACTCCTGAAGAGCGGGTCTGCACCGGCACCTTCACCGTGGTGTTCTGGGTGGACAAGGACAAAGTGCAGATCTCTTCTGTCGGAGTCGGTATCCGGCAGGACACGCCCGGCAGGCTGAAGGGCTGGAATATCAGGCGTTGGCTGGTCAATCGCAGCTCGACCCTCGCCCGTAAGGATGGTGGGGCCAGGATGGTGATCGGCAACTGCCCCTGGCGGGCCGTGAGGGTCATGGAGCCGGCCGCCGGAAGGTTGATCTGGCGGGTCGCCCGGTTGGCCGCTGCCCCGATGGCGGTGAGGATGCCGTGGCGTTGGGCCTCGGAGACCGACGCGGACTCGGCCGCCAACAAGTCGAGCTGCAAGGCCGCGGTGGAGATGCCGGACTGGCCCGCGAGCACCGAGTCGATGGCCTGGATCTGGGCCCGGGCGGCCTGGATGGCCGCGCTGTCCGCCGACAGGGCTGACGACGCGGGGCCCGACGAGGTGCCCGGGCTGGCCAGCTGACGGGTGAGCAACTCTTTCGGGGCCAGCTCCGAGAAGACGGTGCTCGGTGTCACCGCCTTTACCAGGGGGTTGCCGTCGAGGCCGGTGAGAAGGGTCTGGACGAAGGCCGGCGAAGCCTGCCAGCCCAGCGGCGGCAGGGCGGCCACGGCCCGCTGGTTCGACGGCTGCTCGGTCTGGATCATGGCCAGCTCCGCCAAGAGGTGGTTGGCGGCCAGGACGGGCGGGTCGGCCGCGGCGAAGTCGGCTGTGATCCCCGCGTCGGCCGCCAGGACCGGAAGGTGGATGGACCCGTAGTCCACCACGGTCGGAACGGCGAAGGTGTACTGGGTGTAACCGGGCTTGATCGGCGTGAGATCGGCGTCGGGCACGATGAGCTGCGTGGCGTGGTGAGACGCCAGCGCGCTCAGGCTGGCCCCGTCGAGGGCCCCGTTGACCACCCAGGTGCCGGAGGAGGGCGCCGCGCCGTAGGTCTGAGAGAGCACCTCGGTCCCGGCCCGCAGCTGGGTGTCGACATCGCTGCCCAGCCCAGCCTCACCCAGAGCGGCGACGTTCACCGGGCTGTAGTAGGCCGGCAGCACCTGGACCAGGCCGTTCTTCGACGTGCCGGCCAGGTTGGCGAGGGTCTCCCGGTCGGTGACCGAACCGGACCGGAGACCGCTGAGCGTCAAGGGGTCGCTGAGGACCGCGGCGCTGACGCTGGAGTCGGCGTTGAGGGCGGCGGAGAGGTCGCGCAGGCGGTCCGCTTCTGCCCCGCTCGGTGAGGCGGGCTGCCCGGACGTGGTGAAGGTCACGGGTGAGCTCACGGGGATTACCACCGTCACCGACAAAGGGGCGTTTTGCGCCGACGGCGCCCATACCAAGAAGGTGGTGAGGGCCGATCCCAACTTCTCGCCCGACGGGCCGACCAGCTGCAACTGAACGGGATAGACCCCCGGGGCCGGCGCGCCCAGCGGGTTGAGCTTCGAACCGGATACCGCCTGGTTGACGGGGATGTCGAGCTGGCCGTCGAGGCTGCCGGCCGCCACGTACTGCCTCGAGCTGACGTAGGTGTTCATCCGGCCCTTGAGGGCGGAGTCGAAGTCGGTGCGGGTGATGACCTGGGGGTAGGCCGAGATCTCGATGCGGTCGGCTCCGGGGTCGGGCGCCGTCACGGCCACATGGACGCTGAACAGGCCCGGACCGACGAGATAGGGGGTCTGGGATAGCAGGGTTATGGACGCTGCGGGCGGGGAGACGTCGGCGGCTGCCGCAGCGGGCAAAGCCAGAGCGAGAATGGTGACGGCAACGCCGATGAGCAGGCGGACCGAGGGGGTGCTCATCGGTCTTCAACGGTAGCTTTCTAACCTGAGAGGGGATCCTTTTTCCGATGCTGCACCGTCGGTGCTCAACCCGGCAGGCCGGTGACCCGATACAGCCAACGTGCTCGACTTGCAGTCGATCCTCGCCCATGTAACTGAGGTGGGGGGTTCCGATCTTCACATAAAGGGCAACTCCGCTCCTCGGGTGCGGGTCAATGGAGACCTGCGCCCGACTCCTTTCCCCCCGGTCGAGAGAACCGAAGTGGAGGAGTGCCTGCGTGTGATCATGCCCGTCGATCGAATCGAGGAGTTTCACCGTACCGGTGAAGCCGACTTCTCGCTCTCGGTCGACGGGCTAGGGCGTTTCCGAGGCAACGCGTTCCGGCAGCGGGGCAGCGCGGCCATGGTGCTGCGCCGGGTGCTGCCCGCCGCCATGTCGGTGCTCGACCTCGGCCTGCCGCCGATCGTCACCCGCCTGGCCGAGGAAAATCGCGGCATGGTGCTGGTCACCGGACCGACCGGTTCCGGAAAGACAACCACCCTCGCGGCGATGATCGACCACATCAACCAGACCCGCTCGGCCAACATCATCACCATCGAGGACCCGATCGAGATTCTTCACCCGGACAAGCGGTCGGTCGTCTGCCAGCGGGAGATCGGGACCGACACCCGGGACTACGCCCAGGCCATGCGCCGGGTCCTGCGCCAGGATCCCGACGTCATCCTGATCGGCGAGATGCGTGACGTGGAGACGGTGTCGGCCGCGCTCATGGCCGCCGAGACCGGGCACCTCGTGTTGTCGACCCTGCACACGACCAACGCCACCGAGACGGTGAACCGGATCGTCGACTTCTTCCCCCCGTTCCAACAGACCCAGATCCGCCTCACCCTGGCCGGCGTGCTCAAGGGCGTGATCAGCCAGCGCCTGGTCCCGCACTCGAGCGGGGAAGGACGGGTGCCAGCCATCGAGGCCATGGTCGTCACCGGCCGCATCGCCGACCGCATCATGGACCCCTCGGCGAGTGGCGGCGAGACCATCGAGGAGCTCATCGCCGACGGCGAGTACCACGGGATGCAGACCTTCGACCAGAGCCTGTTCGCCCTGTTCAAGAGCGGCGACGTCACTCTCAGGGCCGCGCTGGCCGCCGCGACCAACGCCCACGACTTCCGCGTCGCCCTCCAGTCGGCCGGGCTGCTCCCCAGCACGTAGCTGCCCGCCTCTTATCGCCGGGGCCAGTGAGAAGGGGCCCAGTAGGCTGGAGCGTCGTGGTACCGAGCAGGCTGCGACCGTTGATCGCCGAGACCGCTGAGCTGGCGTCGCGGTTCGAAGCGGCCGGGCACCGCCTCTACCTGGTCGGCGGGGTGGTCCGCGACGCCATTCTGGGCCGCCTGCATGACGGCGCCGATCTCGATTTCACCACCGACGCCCGGCCCGAGGAGACCGAGCAGCTCGTCTCGGGGCTGGCCGACGCGGTGTGGACCCAGGGCAAGCGGTTCGGGACCATCGGGTTGCGGCTCGGCACCCGGACGGTCGAGATCACCACCCACCGGTCGGAGGCCTACGAGCCGGGTAGCCGCAAGCCAGAAGTGTTGTTCGCCGACGCCATCGAGGCGGATCTGTCGCGTCGCGATTTCACCGTCAACTCGATGGCCCTGTCCCTCCCTGCCCTCCGGCTCATCGACCCCTTCGAGGGGGCGCGCGACCTGGCCGCCGGC
Source organism: Acidimicrobiales bacterium (assembly GCA_019241495.1). Classification (GTDB taxonomy): domain Bacteria; phylum Actinomycetota; class Acidimicrobiia; order Acidimicrobiales; family Palsa-688; genus JAFAWZ01. The sequence goes on from JAFAWZ010000195.1 coordinate 4,382, forward strand.
CGCCTGCGCACCGCGCTGGCACCGGAGGAGTCCTTCAGCGACGACCCGCTCCGGATGCTGCGCGCCGCCCGATTCATCGCAGGCTACGCCCTCGAGCCCGACCCGGCCCTGGTCGAAGCGGTCACTGCCATGCGGGCCCGCCTCGACATCGTGTCGGACGAGCGCATCCGCGACGAGCTGGACAAGCTAATGGTCGTGCCCCGGCCAGGCGCCGGGCTGTGGTTCCTGGTCCGTACCGGCCTGGCCGAGGAGTTCCTGCCCGAGCTGCCCGCCCTGGCCGTGGAGCAGGACCCCATCCACCGGCACAAGGACGTCCTGGCCCACACCATCGCGGTGATCGAGAACACCTCACCTGACCGGCTGCTGCGCCTGGCCGCCCTGTTCCACGACGTGGGCAAGCCCAAGACCCGCTCCTTCGGGCCGGAAGGCGCGGTGTCGTTCCATCACCACGAGGTGGTGGGCGCCCGCATGACCCGAGACCGGATGCGGGCTCTGCGCTACTCGGCCGAGGACATCGAGACGGTGTCACGTCTGGTGGAGCTGCATCTGCGCTTCCACACCTACCGCATGGGCTGGACCGACAGCGCGGTGCGGCGCTACGTGCGCGACGCCGGACCCCTGCTCGGGCAGCTGAACGAGCTGACCCGCTGCGACTGCACCACCCGCAACGCGGCCAAGGCCCGGGCCCTGTCCCGGCGCATGGACGAGCTCGAAGCCCGCATCACCGAGCTCCAGGAGCTGGAGGAGCTCAAGTCCATCCGGCCCGATCTGGACGGCAACGCGATCATGACCCGCCTCGGCATCCGGCCCGGACCCGACGTGGGCGCCGCTTTGTCGTTCCTGCTCGAGCTGCGCTTGGAGGAAGGACCCCTGGGCGAGGAGGAGGCAGGCCGGCGCCTCGACACCTGGTGGCGGGATCGGCGCTCTGCCCTCGGCTGACTCGGCATGCGAGTGGTCACTTGCTTAGTGAGTGGACAGTTTTACCGCAAATAGGCCAAAGAGTGCCCAGTCAGTTGCCCTCTTTGCGGGCGCGGACGATGAGAGTGCGGGGCAGCCAGTCCATGGCGTCGTGCCAGAACCAGCTTCGGGGCGCGCCCGGAATCGGTTCCGGCTCGACGACGAGGTCGACCCGGTAGCTCGCCCGCACCAGGCCCATGTACAGGTCGGCGAAGGTGTGGTGGTAACCGGTGAAGCCCACCCCGCCCCACTGGAACCGCTCTGGGCTGCGGTCGAAGTATGACCGCTCGGTCACCGGCGGGGCGCTGTCTTCATCCATGACGAAGTAGGCCGGGTGGGGGAGGCTGAACACCAGGGGAGCGCCGACCTTCAAGACACGATGCACCTGGCGGAACACCCGCCCCAGGTCCTCGACGTAATTGAAGGCGTAGGAGGAGAAGGCGGCGTCTACCGAGTCGGCGCGAAGGAAGGCGAGGTCGGCCATGTCGGCCAGGCGGAGGTCGACTTTGACCTCTTCTCGATCGCAGAGCTGGCGGGCGTGACCGAGCTGCTCGGCGGAGAAGTCCACCCCGATGGCGATGGCTCCTGCTTTGGCGAAGGCGATGGAGCACTGGGCTGCGCCACAGCCCAGCTCCAGGACCCGCCGGCCCTTCACGTCACCGAGCAGGCGGAGGTCCGCCTCGGTGGGGATGTCCGGTCCGTACTGGGCCGCGACGGTGCTCAGTTGGGCCTGGCGTTGGTACTCGGCCGCAAAGCGGTCCCATGCCGCGGCGGTTTCAGATGCCACTTGCCCCGGCCGCAAACTCCTCGACCAGGCGGTGGGCCTCGTCATCGTGGTACTGGACCGGGGGAGACTTCATGAAATAGGCCGAAGGACCGAGCAACGGGCCGCCGATGCCGCGGTCCTTGGCGATCTTGGCGCAGCGGAGCGCGTCGATGATGACCCCGGCCGAGTTGGGGGAGTCCCACACCTCCAGCTTCATCTCGACGTTGAGGGGCACATCTCCGAAGTTGCGGCCCTCCAAGCGGATGTAGGCCCACTTGCGGTCGTCCAGCCAGGGGACGTGATCCGAAGGGCCGATGTGCACGTCGTCGGCCGCGATGCCGTTGTCGATCTGGCTGGTGACGGACTGGGTCTTGGAGATCTTCTTGGACTCGAGGCGCTCCCGTTCGAGCATGTTCTTGAAGTCCATGTTGCCGCCCACGTTGAGCTGGTAGGTGCGGTCGAGGACCAGGCCCCGGTCCTCGAAGAGCCGGGCCAGGATGCGGTGGACGATGGTCGCCCCGACCTGGCTCTTGATGTCGTCGCCGACGATGGCCACGCCCGCGTCGGTGAACTTCTTGGCCCATACCGGGTCGCTGGCGATGAACACCGGGATGGCATTGACGAACGCCACCTTGGCCTCCAGGCAGGCCTCGGCGTAGTGCTTTTGGGCCTCCTCGCTGCCCACCGGGAGGTAGGCGACGAGCACGTCGGCCCGGCTCTCACCCAGGACGGCCGCCACGTCGGCCGGGTCGGCCGGGGACTCCTCGATGGTCTGGCGGTAGTACTTGCCGAGGCCGTCGAGGGTCGGCCCCCGTTGCACGGTCACGCCGAGGTCGCCGACGGAGGCGAAGCGGATGGTGTTGTTCTGGCCGGCGAATATGGCCTTGCCGAGATCGAGGCCCACCTTGGTGGCGTCCACATCGAAGGCGGCGACGAACTCGACGTCAGAGACGTGGTAGCCCCCGAGGGTCACGTGCATCAGGCCGGGTACCGTGTCGGCCGGGTCGGCATCGCGGTAGTACTCGATGCCCTGGACGAGTGAGCTGGCGCAGTTGCCCACGCCGGCGAGCGCCACCCGGATCTTGCTGGTCATTGCTGATGGGCCTCCTGGTATGAAGTGGGGCGGAACCCCGAGATGGTGGGGCTGTGGGCCCCGGCCGAGCTGCGGACCGGGCGTTCCGGCCCCCGACTCGACACGCCTGACTGGGATGTACCTGATTGGGGTGTGACAGATGGGATCGGTGCGGGCGGCTCGGGGTCGGCACTGCCTTGGGGTACACGAGCGGCGCGCTCGGAGGCGAGCAACCGGTCGATCCACGACAGGTCGTGCTCGGCCGCTTCGCGGTCGTGCTCGATGAGGCTCTGGGCGTAGCCGTCCCGCACCGCTTTCACCCGGGCCCGGATCTGGATCAGCCGCTCGACCAGATGGGCCCGGCGCCGTTCGAGCATCCCGATCCGGGCGTCGGGCGGCAGGTACCGGGCGAAGGCCAGACGGAGGTTGAACAGTCGCTCGTCGTCGTTCGACTGGGTCTCCGCGGCCAGAAGCTCGTCGAACAGCTCCTCCCCACGAGACGTTATGGCATACACCTTCTTGCCCCGGGTTCCCCTCACCGACGGCTTGCGGGCCCGGAAGGCGGCCAGCTCGCCGGTCAAGGAACCGGTGTGAGGAGAACCGGTGTGAGGGGAGCCGGCAGGAGACATGGCCTGGCGGAGCGGGCCCCGCATCCCTACCGTCGCAGCTTAAAGCGGTGCGACCGGCTCGACTGCGCCCACGGCGCCGGCCGCCTCGAGGCGGGCCAAGGCCGGGTAGAGCGAACCGAACGACACCCCGCTGGCAAAACCCAGCTCCTCAGCCAGCCGCTTCTTCAGCTCGTAGCCGTGAAGCTCCTGCTCCTTGAGGAGGCCGAGAATGGCCAGTTCCAACATGATCCGGCCACGATAGCGCATATCGATGTATCGGGTCGATATATCGAAGGATAAAAACCGATGGGAAAGGGCTGGACCGACTTGCGACGGGCCTCCGAGTATGGTGCGGGTGTGATGGGTCTACGGCCTGAGGCACTGCGCGGCGCCGGTGAGGGCACGAGTGTCGCGGGCCAGATCGACTACCGGCTCGCTCGCAATGCCACGGTCAGTGAATTCCACAAAGGGCGCCTGTCGCGCGTCGACGTATGCGACGCCCACCCCGAGCTGCTCCGAGCTGCGATCAACGTCGGGGACGAGTCCAGGGAGGACTGCCCCATCTGTGAGGAGGCCAAGGTCCGGCTGGTCTCCTATGTGTTCGGCAGCCGCCTCGCCCCCTCCGGCGTATGTGTCACGTCGCGAGAGGAGATGGCCCGGCTGGCCCGTATGGCCAAGGACATGGTCTGCTACGTGGTCGAGGTGTGCCCGAGCTGTGCCTGGAACCACCTCAACCGCAGTTTCGCGGTCACCAGCCGGCCCTAGTAGCGCCGAGCAGGTGGCGGAGCGGGCAGGCGGAGCCACCCCAGGACGTTTCGGCACCTCGGTCACCTCGTCCACGTTGCCGATCTCTCCGGGTCCACCTCGACGATCCCTGGCCGTCCTCGCTTGGCTGAGCCCCTCCGTCCTCGCTAGGCTGGAGCCAAAATCACCGCCGGCAGCCACATGGCGCTGGACGGGCATATGAGGAGGTCGCCGACATGGCACCATACGCGACACCAGAGGCCAACAGCACCGACGCGTCCGGACTGGCTGACGCCCCATCGCTGAACCCCCCCCCCCCCCCTAACCCCCCCCCCCCCC
>JAFAWZ010000322.1 GCA_019241495.1 Acidimicrobiales bacterium
ACCGATTGAGGATCGTCCCGAGCCAGGCGCACGGACATGCCGCCCTCGGCCGTCTCGCTGCGGACCCCGAACCGGGTCACCGGGACCGTGGCCACTTCGAGGTCTTCGACGTCGATCCCCGACGCGTTGAGGCCCACCATCATGGCCCGTTTCAGGACCCGGGCGGCCCGGCTCGTGTCGCGCGACGCGACCACTGTCGATCCCTTCTTCATCGTGGTGCCGTAGGCCATGGCCAGGCGCACCGCGAGCTCCGGCGAGATGTCCACGTTGGCCAGCCCCTCCACCCCGGTGCGGCCGAAAAGGTGGCGGGCGCCCCGGGATTCCCAGACGATCGACGAGTTGACGATGGCGCCGTGCTCGACCGTCTTGAAGGGATAGATCTTGACTCCCGGGTGGATGACGGCGTGCTCGCCGATGAAGCACTCGTCGCCGATGACGACCCCTTCTTCTACACGGGCGCCGCGGCGCAAGTCGCTGGAGCGGCCGACGATCGCCCCGCGGAGGCGGACTCCGGGTCCGAGGTAGACGTTGTCGTAGACGACGGAGCGCTCGATGAAAGTGTCGGGACCGACCCGGACATTGGAGCCCAGCACGGCGTACTCGCCGAGGCGGGCACCGGCTTCGATGCGGCAGTAGTCGCCGATGATGGCCGGACCGTCGATGGTGGCCGCCGGATCGATCTCGCTCCCCTCCCCGAGCCATATCCCCTCGCCCACCCGGAAACCGGATATGTCGATCGACACCTGGCCGTCCAACACGTCCTGGTGGGCCTTGATGTAAGCCTCGAGGGTGCCGACGTCCTCCCAGTAGCTGTCGGCGACGTAGCCGAACACGGGCATTCCATCATCGAGCATCCGAGGGAACACATCGGAGGAGAAGTCCACCGGCTTGCCCGGCTCGATGTACTCGAAGATGGAGGGCTCGAGCACGTAGATGCCGGTGTTGATGGTGTCGGAGAAGACCTGGCCCCAGCTCGGCTTTTCGAGGAACCGCTCGATGGACCCGTCCTCGCGGGTGATCACGATGCCGAACTCCAGGGGATTCTCCATGGCCTTCAGGCAGATGGTTGCGGTGGCCTTGCGCTCCCGGTGGAATTCGATCACGGCGTCCAGGTCGATGTCGGTGAGCACGTCTCCCGATATCACGAGGAACGGCTCATCGAGCTCCTCGCTCGCGTTGCGGACCGACCCCGCCGTGCCGAGGGGCGTCTCCTCGGTGGCGTACACCATGCGGACCCCGAATTCCGCCCCGTTCCCGAAATAGGTGCGGATGGTGTTGGCCTGATAGGCGACTGTGACCACGATGTCGTCGAAGCCGTGCCGCTTGAGCAGCTCGATGATGTGCTCCATCATCGGGCGGTTGGCGATGGGCATCATGGGCTTGGGCTGGTTCGAGGTCAAGGGCCGCAGCCGCGTGCCTTCCCCGCCGGCCATGATCACCGCTTTCATATGTTGGCCTCCTCGGCGGTTGGGTTTGGTGCGTGTCCATACGCCTCACCGCGGGCTGTGTCCACGGCCCGCCTCGCCCTTGGGACGTAGGTCACCGCGGCGTACCAACCCAGGACCAGGCCCGGCACGACGAACACCCAGGCCACCACTTCGGCCACGTTATTCCAGTCGTCGTTGGCGTGCCCGGCCAAGAACAACGGCAGGGCGCACATGAGCGCGAACGTCCCCGCCTTGCCGGCCCACTGCACGTCCATGCGCACACCCCCTCGCACCGCGACCAGCAGGAAGCCGGTGGCTACGAGCCCTTCCCGGGCGAGGGACGTTACGCCCACCCATGCCGGGACCGCCCCCATCACCACGGTCGTGATGCCGGCCACACCGAGCAGCATCCGGTCGGCCACCGGGTCGAGCACCTTGCCCACGGTGGAAACCTGCCCGAAGTGGCGAGCCACGTAACCGTCCACGCCGTCGGTCACCCCGAGAGCGCCGAGGAGGAGGGCCGCCGGGTACCAGCTCTCGCGATGGGGCCGCAGCATCAGCCACACGAAGACCGGTATGCACAGCAGCCGGACGGTCGTGATGGCGTTGGGCACCGTGAGGATGCGGTCGTCCCCGACAGTCGCCATGAAGGGAGTCTAGAAGGAGGGGCGCCGGAATCCCGGTTTGCATCGGCTGGGCGTCGAGTGGCCACTTTTTGGCGAGTGGGCAGTTTTGCCGCTAATGGCCGGAAAACTGCCCGCTCACCAAACAGGTGACCAGTCGATTTGGAAGGTCAGAGCGGTCACCCGGGCGGAGTCAACGACCACCGCAAGTGGCCCCGGCCGTCGATCTCGGTCACATACACGGGCACAGACACGGGCACGGACCCGGGCAAGGACCCGGGTACGGAGGCCGGGTGGGCGGCGGTGGTGCAGGTGAACTGCAGCCCGTCACGAACCGGCTCGCGGGCCGGGCACGAGACCGGGGGCGGCTGGCTCAGGCCCTGTGCCGTCTCGATACCGAGGGAGATCTCCGCCGCCATGTCGGGGCCGGAGAGGGTGTGCGGGGCGGGATGGGCCAGGTCGCCGGCGCCAACCGCCCCCCCGATCAGAAGGAGGGCCCCGAGGGCGATGGCACCGGGTAGGAAGTAGCCCCGGCGGGGTCGGGGTGGCACGGGTGCGGTCCCGGGATGCGGAGTGGACGGCGTCACCGTGACCGAGCGTAGGGCCTCGCCGGTAGGGTCTGGTCAGCTGGCAGAATGGGGTGTGATGTTGAGCGACGACGACAAGGCCAAGCGGCTCTCCGACCTGACCGAGCTGATCGACCTGATCCGGCCCGCCGTGCAATCCGACGGCGGGGACCTGGTGCTGGTCAGCGCGGACGTGGAGACAGGGGTCATCGAAGTGCAGCTGCAGGGGTCGTGCTCCTCGTGCGCCGTCAGCAGCACGACCCTCCAAGCCGGCGTGGAGCGCATCTTGATGGAGCGTTTGGACTGGATCACCGAGGTCCTCGGCAGCGTCGACGAGGACATCGACTGGGAGGCCAGCGCGGCCATGGGCCGCGGCGGTTACACCCCGGCCTGGTAGGAGGTCGTCGAGGCCCCGGGTCGGACCCGGGGCGCTCGGCGTCGGGCGGGCGGGACTTGAACCCGCGGCCCCCAGACCCCCAGTCTGGTGCGCTACCAAACTGCGCCACCGCCCGGTGGAGTATCGACCCTAGTACACCCCGATCAAATGTGCCCCCACCAGATGTGCCCCCATCAGATGTGCCCCCATCAGATGTGATGGGGAAGCCACTGCACCAGCCAGTACACCCGGTACACCATGTACCCGGCGAAGGCGACCAGGACCAACTTGAAATGCCAGGGCACCGGCTTGCGGGCGGTGAGGATGGCCCGGCCGCACGAGGGGCATGTTCCACCCTCGTGGAGGGTCTTCTCGTTCCAGAATTGGCTGCAGTCGTCGCACCAGGGCACTGCGGTCTATTTTCGCGGCTGGCTGCGACTAGCAGCCACCGGGCATGTCAGATCCGGCGGATGGCGAGGATGGCCACGTCGTCGCTGAGCGGCTCCGACGCGAAATCCCGGGCCGCCTCCAGGAGGTCCTTGCACAAGGTGGTGGTGTCCTGGCCGGGGTCACGCCGGATGGCGGCTGCGATGCGGTCCTCACCGAAGATCTGGCCGCCGGAGCGGGCTTCGGCCAGGCCGTCGGTGTACATGAGCATCACATCGCCGATCAGCAGTGGCCTCTCTCGGGAGTAGTACGACGCGTCGGGATCGAGCGTCAACAATGGCCCGGTCGCCCGCAGCGCGTGTATCTCCGAGTCCTGCCACAACCACGTGGGCGGGTGGCCGGCCGAGGCGTGGCGCAGGGTGGCGGAGTCGGTGTCGAGCACGACCACACAGACCGACACCAGGTCCTCCGGCCGGCCCGTGATCGACAACACCTTGTTCAGCTCCTCGAGCGCTTGGGCCGGGTCGCGGTACTGGCGCAGGAAGTTGCGCAGCAGGTACTTCACCTGGAAGGCGGTGATAGAGGGGTCGATGCCGTGGCCGGCTACATCCCCGATGACCGCCGCCACCCGGCGGGCCGAGGTGACGAATACGTCGTAGAAATCCCCGGCCATCATGCCCGTTCCCGGCTCGTACACCCGCCCCATCTCGAAGCCGTCGACCTGAGGAAGCTCCTCGGGAGCCAGGCGGTCCGCCCACCTGCGGGGCGCCAGCTGCTCTTGGGCCAAGACCTCCTCGGCCCGTCGTTCGAGCATGGCCCGGTTCTCGGCCAGGCGGGCCTCGGCGAAGAAGCGAGGGGCGAAGCGGATGGTCATCACGACGGGGATGCTCACGGCCAGCAGGGGGATCTCGTACCAGGCGGAGTCGGAGAACGAGGCGACCACCAGCCCGACGGCGAGCACACCGTAGAGGAGGGCGGTGTGGAGGTCCTTGTCGAATGCGGCCCGGGCCAGGTCGGTCGCCTCCCGGCCCGTCGACGAGGATGCCGTCTCGGCCTCGATGCGGCGCGCCGCTCGGGCCAGCCGGGCGGCAGCCCGCCCCCACAGGGCGGCGGCAACCGCACAGAACACGGCCGCGGCGGCCAGCCACGGCTGGGTGAACATGGGCTTAACGCTATCCGAAGGGGCTCGCTGCAGTTCCTGCGGCGAGGGTCAACCGGTCCGGCGCCGCACCCGGAAGACGAGCGGGGTCGGCCCGAGCTCGAAGTGCTCCCGGATCCGGCGCTCCAGGTAGCGCAGGTAGGGGGCAGGGACGCTCTTGGTGGCGAAGAGGGTGAAGGTTGGCGGGTCGGTCGCGCCCTGAGTGGCATAGAGGATCCGCCCCCCGGGCGAGGGGTGGGCGGCCTGGGCTGAGGCGAGGACCCGGTTCAGCTCGCCCGTCGCCACCCGGCGCTGGGATGCCTCCACCGCCTGGCGCAATGCAGGTAGCAGCTTGTGCACGCCGAGCCCGGTGAGGGCGCTGATCTTGAGGACCGGGGCATAGGCCAGAAAGCCGAGGCGGTCTCCCACGTCGGCGAGGACGGCGGCCCGTTGGTCGGCGTCCAGGAGATCCCACTTGTTGAGCAGGAGCACCACCGGCCCCCCGGCCGCGTCGACCCGCTCGGCCAGGCGCTGATCCTGCCGGGTGACTCCGTCCGCCGCGTCGATCACCAACAACGCGCACTGGGCCCGGTCCAGCGATTGCAGGGCCCGGACCATGGAGTAGAACTCGGCGCCCTCGGCTTCGCGGACCCGCCGCCGCATGCCAGCCGTGTCGACGAAGCGGACGTCGCCCTCCGGGGTGGTGACGACGGTGTCGATGCTGTCACGGGTGGTGCCAGGCAGGTCGTGCACGACCGACCGCTCGTCCCCGATGAGGCGGTTGAACAGAGTTGACTTGCCGACGTTGGGGCGCCCCACGATGGCAACCGAAGCTACGTCGGAGCCTTCCTCCACCTCCCCTGGCGCGGCGTCGTCCTGGTCAGGCGGAAAAAGTGCTACCAGCGCGTCGAGCAGGTCCCCGGTACCACGCCCGTGCAGCGCGCTGACGGGCCAGGGATCTCCCAGCCCCAGCCTGGAAAGCGCCCAGATGTCGGGGTCGCGGCTCTCCCCGTCCACCTTGTTCCCCACCACCAGAGTGGGGCGGCCCAGCCGGCGCAGCAGGCTGGCCACCTTGGCGTCCCCGTCGGTGATGCCGACGGTGGAGTCCACGACGAACAAGACGGCGGCCGCGTCCCGGATGGCCCGCTCCGACTGGGTGGTGACCTGGCGGTCGAGGGTCGATCCACCGGGCATCCAGCCACCCGTGTCGACGATCGTGAACTCCCGCCCGGCCCACTCGGCGTCGAGGAACTTGCGGTCCCTGGTGACGCCCGGCCTTTCTTCCACGATCGCCTCCCTACGGCCGACGACGCGGTTCACGAGGGTGCTCTTCCCCACGTTCGGCCGTCCGACCACAGCGACCAGCGGCTTGGCGGTCACAGAGACGAGGCGAGAACGGCCCGAAGAGCGGCCCCGTCGGCCTTCACCACCTCCACCGGCCGGGGTAGGTCAGCGGGTCGCATGCCGTCGAGGAACACCCCGCCCGACAGGCAAACGTCGGGCAACAGATACCGGCGGCCAGGCAGGGCGCCGGCCAGGGCGGCGGCTACGTCGGTCCCGGTGAGCAGGCCGGCGACGGCGATGTTGCCCCCGAAGTAGCGGTTCGCGACAGCGACCACTTCGGCCAAGCCAGAGACCAACGGGCCGAGCACGGCCGCGCCGTAGGTCCCCGTCAGGATGCTCACCGGGGCACCCCGTCGCGGCAGGATGGTCAGCTCCCCCGGCGCCCGGAGGGCCCGGTAGCCGAACGCCGGAGCGCCGTCGACGGACTGGAAGAACCCGCCCGGGCCCCCCTCCGGG
>JAFAWZ010000291.1 GCA_019241495.1 Acidimicrobiales bacterium
CAAGATCGCAACAAGATTTCCCCAACGAGCGTTCACGCTCGGCACCCCGCGGCGGTGCTCCGCTTCGTCCATGACATCGTCGTGGTACAGGGAGCCCAGGTGCACCAGCTCCACGGCGACCCCGCCCTGGATGACGTCCGCGCCCACCTCGCCGGCCTCACCCACCGCCTGGCTGGCCATGGCCGAGGCCACCACCAAGGCCGGCCGGAGGCGCTTGCCACCTGCTCTGACCAGGTGCCCGGCCACGTCGGCAAGGAACGGGTCGGCGCCGGCGGTCGCCACGCTCAACGCGTCCTCGACCCGGTTCAGGGATCCTTCGATACCGGGAAGGCGGAGGGCGTTTACGACGTTCATCCACGGCGAGGCTAACGCCGCCCCTGATCTAAGGCGAAACCCGCCCCGGGCCGATCACTTCTGGAGGTCGGGCGCCAGCGTACGAAACAACTAGTAGGGGTCCGGGTAGACTGCAATAACGGAGGACAAGCATGTTCGAACGTTTCACAGACCGAGCCCGAAGAGTCCTGGTCTTGGCCCAGGAAGAAGCGCGACTCCTCAACCACAACTTCATCGGGACCGAGCACATCCTGCTCGGCCTCATCCACGAAGGTGAGGGGGTGGCCGCCAAGGCCCTCGAATCCCTGGGGATCAGCCTCGAGGCGGTGAGGGAGAAGGTCGAGGAGACCATCGGCCCGGCCGGGTCGTCCACCACGGGTTCGCCGCCATTCACCCCCCGGGCCAAGAAGGTCCTCGAGTTGTCCTTGCGGGAGGCTCTCCAGCTCGGGCACAACTACATCGGCACCGAGCACATGCTCCTCGGCCTCGTGCGAGAGGGCGAGGGCGTGGCGGTCCAGGTGCTCGTCAGCCTGGGTGCCGACCTGTCGCGGGTGCGCCAGCAGGTGATCCAGCTGTTGTCGGGCTACCAGTCGCCGGGAGGCAAGGAGGCGGCCGGGGCCGGCGTCGGTGCCTCGGTTGGCCAGGAGGCCCCTTCAGGGTCACCCGTCCTGGACCAGTTCGGGCGGAACCTGACCCAGCTGGCCCGGGAACGCAAGCTCGACCCGGTGATCGGGCGGGAGCGCGAGATCGAGCGGGTGATGCAGGTGTTGTCGCGCCGCACCAAGAACAATCCGGTGCTCATAGGTGAGCCGGGTGTGGGCAAGACGGCCATCGTCGAGGGCCTGTCCCAGAAGATCGTGGCCGGTGACGTGCCCGAGACGATCAAGGGCAAGCAGCTCGACACCCTCGACCTGGGCGCCCTCGTGGCCGGGTCGCGCTACCGCGGCGACTTCGAGGAACGCCTGAAGAAGGTGCTGAAGGAGATCCGCACCCGCGGGGACATCATCTTGTTCATCGACGAGCTCCACACTCTGGTCGGAGCGGGCGCCGCGGAGGGCGCCATCGACGCCGCCTCCATCCTCAAGCCCATGTTGGCCCGGGGCGAGCTGCAGACCATCGGCGCCACCACGCTCGACGAGTACCGCAAGCACCTGGAGAAGGACGCCGCCCTGGAGCGGAGGTTCCAGCCCATCAAGGTCGAGCAGCCCTCGCTGCCCCACACTATCGAGATCCTGAAGGGCCTCCGCGACCGCTACGAGGCTCACCACGGGGTCACCATCACCGACCAGGCTGTGGTCGCGGCGGCCAACCTGGCCGACCGCTACATCGCGGATCGTTACCTGCCGGACAAGGCCATCGACCTCATCGACGAGGCCGGGTCGCGGTTGCGGATCCGGCGTATGGCCACCCCGGCCGACTACAAGGCCATCGAGGACGAGATCGCCAAGGTCCGCCGGGACAAGGAAGTGGCCATCGAGAAGCAGAATTTCGAGCAGGCCAAGAAGCTGCGGGAGAAGGAGGAGGAGCTCCTCCAGCGCAAGGCGGCCAAGGAGCAGGAATGGCGGGCCGAGGGAGTCGACCTGTTCGACGTGGTCGACGAGGAGGTCATCGCCGAGGTGCTGGCCAACTGGACCGGCATCCCCGTGTACAAGCTCACCGAGGAGGAGACGGCCAAGCTCCTGCGCATGGAGGACGAGCTCCACAAGCGGGTCATCGGCCAGCAGGACGCCATACGGGCCGTTTCCCAGGCCATCCGGCGCACCCGGGCCGGGTTGAAGGACCCCAAGCGCCCGAGCGGGTCGTTCATCTTCCTTGGACCCTCGGGGGTCGGCAAGACCGAGACGGCCAAGACCCTGGCCGAGTTCCTCTTCGGCGACGAGGACTCGTTGATCCAGCTCGACATGTCCGAGTACATGGAGAAGCACACCGTGTCCCGGCTGGTCGGCTCGCCCCCCGGGTACGTGGGCTACGAAGAAGGCGGCCAGCTCACTGAGGCGGTGCGGCGAAAGCCGTTCTCCGTTGTCCTCTTCGACGAGATCGAGAAGGCCCACCCCGACGTGTTCAACTCGCTGCTGCAGATCCTCGAGGACGGGCGGCTCACCGACTCGCAGGGCCGCACGGTCGACTTCAAGAACACCGTGATCATCATGACCTCCAACCTGGGCACCGCCGACCTGCGCAAGGCGTCGGTTGGTTTCGCCAAGACCAGCGAGGCGGTCACCTACGAGAAGATGAAGCAGAAGGTCCACGAGGCCCTGAAGGCCCACTTCCGGCCCGAGTTCCTCAACCGGATCGACGACGTGATCGTGTTCCACGAGCTGTCGAAGGACGAGGTCACCGAGATCATCGACCTGATGATCCGCCGGGTCCAGAAGTCCCTCGAGGGCCAGGGCCTGAGTCTGGAGCTGACCCAGGCGGCCAAGTACTTCGTGGTCGACAAGGGTTACGACTCCACCCTGGGCGCCCGCCCGCTGCGCCGGGCCCTCCAACGCCTGGTCGAGGATCCGCTCTCGGAGAAGATCCTCTGGAAGGAGTTCCGGGCCGGCGAGACAATCATCGCCGATGTGGAGAGCGACGCCGAGACGGGCGAAGAGGGCATTGTCTTCCGTTCGGTGGAGGGAATCGAGCCCCCGCCGGTCGCCCTAGCCGGCGCCGGCAGTGGCGAGTAACCACTAGCGCGCCGTAGCAGCCGACGCTGGCCGGGAGCGTCTTCTTCGTGGCAGGCCGCCGCCTCCGGGTGGCGGCCCTGCTCCTCGTTGCAGTTGGGCTCTGTCTGGCCGGGGCGGGGTGCCAGGTGTCCACCCGGGTATCCATCGACGAGCGCGCCCCGGGGCAGGGAACCATCGCGGTCACGGTCACCTTCGACCAGTCGGCTCTCGCCGCGCTGGGGGGGATGTCCGCTCTGTCGTCCGATCTCGACCTCACTGGATTGGCGTCCTCGGGCTGGCAGGTCACCGGCCCCTCCCCCTCGGCTGGTTCGGGAGCGACGGGATCTGGGGCAGTCGTAACGGCATCGCACTTGTTCCACAGCGATGCCCAGGCAACTGAGCTGATAACCAGCCTGGCCGGGGAAAGGCCGGCGTCGTCGCGGCCCTTCCGTCTCACCTTGAGCAAGCGGTCGACGTTCTGGCGCGACGACAGCGAGCTGAAGGGGGTGGTCGACCTCACCTGCGGCCTGGGCTGCTTTGGTGACTCGGGCCTGTCCACGGCCACCGGGCAGGCGCTCGGGTTCGACCCCGCCCCGTTGCTCGGGAAACAGGATCCGGCTCAGATCTTCACCTTCCAGATCCAGGCTCACCTGGCCGGGCATGTCTCAGGGACCAACGCGGCTGATCGGTCCGGTTCAGGCGGGACCCAGAGCCTGGCCTGGGCCCCCCAGCTGGGTCGGACCATGACCTTGCGGGCCGAGACGGAAAGCTGGAACGAAGGATCGGTGATCCTCGTGGCCGTGCTGGCCGGCGTGATCGTACTGGCCGGGTTGGTCCTCGTGGTCTGGTGGGTGTGGCGGCGACACTTCCGCCGAGGGGTCGGGGCTCACTCGAAGCGGGTGAAGGTGCCCTCTCCTGCCCCAGCTCCCGGGCTGGCGCCTTCTGCTCCGAGTGGAGCCACCATCGCAGGTTCCCCCGAAGGGGTACCCCCGGATTTGCCGGTGGAGCCCACCGACGGCCCTCCTGAGGAGGAGGCTGATGTCACACCTCCCCCGTAGGGTCGACTCTCGTGGTGCGAAACCTGTCCAGATACCGCTGCGGAAGCTGTGGCTCACCGGCCGCCCGCTGGACCGGCCGGTGCGGCCGCTGCGGCGAGTGGAACACCCTGGCGGAAGACGACCCGCGTGGGACGGCTTCGGCCGACGCCCTCCCGCGGGCTCCGATTGGGTTGCCGGCGGTGTCAGATTCACGGGCCGACCCCCGACCCACCGGTATCGGCGAGCTGGACCGGGTGCTGGGGGGCGGGATCGTCCCGTCCTCGGTGACCCTGATCGCGGGTGAGCCCGGAGTCGGGAAATCGACCCTGATCGTGCAGATGCTCGCTCACCTGGCCCGCTTGGGTGCTCGGGGTCTGCTGATCTCAGCCGAGGAGGCACCCGAGCAGGTCCGGCGCCGAGCAGCTCGCATGGACGCGTTGGAGCCCGGCATCTGGATCGCCGGCCACACCGACCTCGACGCGGTGAGGAGCGCCATCGCCGAGCTGGGCCCTGACGTGGTGGTGGTCGACTCCATCCAGACCATCTGCGATCCCGAGGTGGATTCCCTACCCGGATCGGTGAACCAGGTGAGAGCGTGTGCCCACAGGCTGGCCGCCGACGCCCGCCTCGGAGGACCCGCCGTGGTGTTGATCGGCCATGTCACCAAGGACGGGTCGATCGCCGGTCCCCGCGTCCTGGAGCACGTGGTCGACACGGTCTTGACCTTCGAAGGCGACCGTCACCACGCCCTTCGGATGCTCCGGGCGGTCAAGCACCGGTTCGGCCCGACCGGCGAGCTCGGCATGCTCGAGATGACCCCGACCGGTCTGGCCTCCTTTCCGGACGCGGGCGCCTTCCTTCTGGCCGATCGGATGCCCGGAGTGCCGGGATCCGTGGTCTTCGCCGCCATGGAGGGGCGTCGCCCCCTACTTGTCGAGATACAGGCCCTGGTCGGTCCGGCCGCCGGTCCGCCCAGACGCGCCGCCTCGGGTTACGAAGCGGGCCGGCTCGGACAGCTGCTCGCCGTCCTCGACCGGCGGGCCGGTTTGGCGTTGCCGCACCACGATGTGTACGTCTCAGCGGTGGGTGGGGTCCGCCTGGCCGAACCGGGCGCCGACCTGGCCGTCGCCCTGGCCGTCGCTTCGGCGGCCACGAACCGGCTGGTGGCCGACGACCTGGTCGTGGTCGGAGAGGTCGGCCTGGGCGGGGAGCTGAGACAGGTGCCCGGCGCACCATCGCGCCTGGCCGAGGCCGCCCGCCTCGGGTTCCGAAGAGCCTTGACCCCGCCGGGTGCGGCAACCGAGGCCCTGGCGATCACGCCGGCCGCCACGCTCGGCGAAGCGCTGGATCGCCATCTCGGCCGCTCGGCGAGCGCCCCTCGCCTGAGACTGGTCGAGTGACTGGCAATTACCTCGTATTACCTGGTATCCGCGGGCCGATCTCCCGGTTGGGGATCGCCGCAGAACTACTTGAACGGGTGCAGGCCGAAAGGAAGCAACACCAAGGGAAATTCGGCGCGGCTGTCCAAGTGGTTCGTAGGCGAGGCGGGACCTTAGGTCCGTACCGGTCTCCATTAGACTTGGGCCAGTGGATCGTCGGCGCGCTGTCCTGATCGAGGCGCTGCGTGCCATCGCCCCAGGTACACCGCTTCGTGACGGGCTGGACCGGATCCTCCAGGCCAGCATGGGAGCGTTGATCATCGTGGGCGACGGCCCCGAGGTGCTGTCCATCTGCTCGGGGGGCTTCCTCCTCGACGCCGAGTTCATCCCCCAGCGCATGTCCGAGCTGGCCAAGATGGACGGAGCGATCATCCTGGCGTCCGACGCCAGCCGCATCGCCCGGGCCAATGTGCACCTGGTTCCCAGCCCTAATGTGCCGACGTCGGAAACGGGCACCCGGCACCGCACGGCCGAGCGGGTGGCCCGCTCGATCGACGTGCCGGTAATAGCCGTCTCCGAGGACCTGTCAGCCATCACCCTCTACAGCGGTGACTTCAAGCACGTTCTCGAGTCGGTGGCCCGGCTGCTCAGCCGGGCCAACCAGGCGCTGTCGACCCTCGAGCGTTACCGGACCCGCCTCGACAGTGTGACAAACGCCCTCACTGCTTCAGAGGTGGAAGATCTGGTCATCGTCCGCGACGTGGTGACCGTGCTGCAGCGGGCGGAGATGGTGCGCCGCATCGCCGAGGAGATCGAGGGCTACGTCGTGGAGCTCGGCACCGACGGACGGCTGGTCCTGCTCCAGCTCGAGGAGCTCATGGGCGGTGTCGAGGACGAGCGGCGCCAGGTGGTGCTCGACTATCTACTCGATGGGCCGCCCACCTCGTCCATCCGCGACACCACCGCTCAAGCGGGAGATGTCGTCGTCGAGCTGGCCGCCCTGCCGACCGAGCGGTTGCTCGACGCCCAAGCGGTGGCCCGGATACTCCTCGGCACGGACAACGTCGATCTGGAAGCCGCCCTCCAGCCTCGGGCCTACCGCCTCCTCTCCCGGATTCCGCGTATCCCTGAGGTCACCGTGGCCGCCGTCGTGGAGCGCTTCCAGACGCTGCAGAAGGTCATGCGCTCCGACGTCGATGAGCTCGAAGCCGTCGAGGGGATCGACGCCGCCCTGGCCCACACCATCAAGGACGGGCTGGCTCGGCTGGCCGAGTCCAGCATCTTCGAGCGCTACAGCTGACGAGGGTCCGGCCCTGGCCCGCCGATCCCTTACCTGGCGCGCTGCTCGAGCCGGTCCCGTTGAACTATCCGGTAGCGCCGGTCCATCTGCTCGATCCAACCGAGGCGGATGAACGCGGCGATGGACTTGTTGACCCGCTCACGCGAGGCGCCCACTAACCCGGCCAGCTCCTCTTGGGTGATGGGCAGCTGGAACTCAGACGCTTCACCGGCCAGCTCCAGCAGCCGCTTGGCCGTCCGGCCCGTGACGTCGAGCAGGACGGCGTCGGCCAGTGCGGAATCGGTGGCCCGTAGCCGCTGAGCCAACAACATCACCACCGTCCACAGCAGCTGCGGGTCCTTGTCGAGGGCCTCCCGCACAACCGAGTACGGGATGCGCAGAAGCGTCGATCGCTCCAGCGCCCGAGCGTTGGCCGAGCGGGACCCCTCATCGAACAAGGACATCTCGCCGAAGAGATCGCCCGTCTCCATCAACGCCACGAGTGACTCCCGCCCGTCTTGGGACTTGACCCCGATGGCCACCCGCCCGCTCTTGACCACGAACAGCTCGTCGGCCTGGTCGCCCTCCTCGAAGATCACGAAATTGCGGTCGCACTCCACGGGGCGCGCCTGGCTCACGATCTCTTGCAGCGCCGCCCGCTCGACGGCGGAGAAGAGGTCCGAGCGGGCCAACAGCTCGATGTCGTCCATGATCGCAGGGAGGTTACCGGTCCCGCCGCGCCGACCCCACCCGGTACGCATCACCGTGACGCCCAAATCGACTGCCCTGCCGCCCGCCACCTCGATGCCAGCGTGAGCCACGTGCCTGGTACCCTGGAAGGCACCCCGCTCGGCATTTCCGCCTCCTGGAGAAGCATTGACATTTGACGTAGGAGACAAGGTCGTCTACCCGCATCACGGCGCGGCGATAGTGGAACGCAGGGAGGTTCGAGAAGCGTTCGGGGCGAAGAAGGAGTACCTGGTCCTGCGGCTCGCCTACGGCGATCTCACCCTCATGGTCCCCTCCGACAACACCGACGAGGTCGGCCTGCGCGAGGTCATCAACGACGAGGAGGTCGAGGAGGTCTTCGCCGTCCTTCGCAAGAAGGACGTGCGCATGCCGACCAACTGGTCCCGGCGCTACAAGAACCACGTAGAGAAGCTGAAGTCCGGCGACATCTACCAGGTGGCCGAAGTGGTCCGGAACCTGTCGAACCGGGACAAGGACAAGGGTCTGTCGGCGGGCGAGAAGCGCATGCTCAACCGGGCCCGCCAGATTCTGGTATCGGAGCTGACCTTTGCCATTGGGGTCAGCGAGCTGGAGGCGGAGAAGAAGCTCGACGAGGCCCTGCCCTAACCTCCACCCCGTGGAGACATGGGCCATCGTGGTGGCCGCTGGATCAGGCACCCGCTTTGGCGGTCCGAAGCAGTTCGCCCTGCTCCAGGGCCGCTCGGTCCTCGAGTGGTCGCTGGCCACGGCCCGCCTGGCCTGCCAGGGGGTAGTGCTGGTCCTGCCGCCCGCCACGCCCGGCGACTTCGCCGTCGACGCCGTGACCATCGGTGGTGCCACCCGTTCGGAGTCGGTGCGCTCCGGCCTGGCCGCCGTGCCTGACACGGCGGACGTGGTTGCCGTCCATGACGCGGCCCGGCCCCTCGCCCGAGTCGAGCTGTGGAACGCCGTCATCGAGGCGGTCGCCGGGGGTGCCGACGCGGCCATCCCGGCCACATCTGTCACCGATACGGTCAAAGAGGTGGGCGAGGCGGGTCATCTCGTCACTCTTGACCGCTCTCGTCTGGTGGCGGTCCAGACGCCTCAGGCCTTCCGGGCCGACGCCCTCAAGAGGGTGCACCGCAATGGCGGCGAGGCGTCCGACGACGCAGCCCTGATCGAGGCGGCGGGCGGCCAGGTGGTGCTCGTCCCGGGACCACCGGACAACTTGAAGGTCACCTCGCCCACCGATCTCCTCGTCGCCGAGGCCCTCATCGGAGCCGAGCGCCGGTGACGCCCCGGGTCGGGCAGGGTTTCGACGTACACCCTTTCACCGACGATCCGGACCGGCGCCTGGTTCTGGGTGGGGTCGTCCTCCCCGGCCCCGGCCTGGCCGGCCACAGTGACGCCGACGTGGTGGCTCACGCCGTAGCCGACGCCCTCCTCGGTGCCGCCGGCCTCGGCGACATCGGGACACACTTCCCTGACACCGACCCCGCCTACGCGGGCGTCGACAGCATGGAGCTCTTGGCCCGTGTCGTGCTTTCGGTCACGGCGTCCCACCACATCGGCAACGTCGACATCACGGTCATCCTTGAAGCGCCGAAGCTCGCTCCGCACCGGGCCGACATCCAACGACGCCTGGAGGACGTGGTCGGCGCCCCGGTGAGCCTCAAGGCCAAGCGGGCTGAGTCGCTCGGCGCCTTGGGCCGCCGGGAGGGCGTCGCCTGCCTGGCGGTCGCCCTGTTGGAGCCGCGCTGACCCGGCGCTCGGGTGCCGCCGAACGGCTCGGATTGGGGGGCCAGCAGGTGGAGGGCCGCCAGGCGGTGCGCGAGCTGCTGCGAGCCAACCGGCGGCGGGTGCACCAGGTTTATGTCGCCGACGTCGGTGGCCGCCCCGACTCGCTGACCGAGATCGCAGAGCTGGCGCACCAGGGTGGTGTTCCGGTTCGGAGGGTCAACCGGGAGCAGCTCGAACAGATGGCGGCTACCGCGTCCCCCCAGGGCGTGGTGGCCCGCGCCGATCCGGTGGCGGAGTGGTCGCTCGACCGGCTGGCTCGTGCTTCGTTGGGGGGTCCTGCTCCGTTCCTGGTCGTGCTCGACGGGGTGACCGATCCGCAGAATCTGGGAGCGGTCATGCGCAGCGCAATAGGTGCAGGCGCCACGGGCCTGGTGGTCGGCCGGCACCGATCGGCGCATTTGACACCGGCGGCCGTCAAGGCCGCGGCCGGAGCAGTCGAGCACCTGCCCGTTTCGGTGGTCGCCGGCATACCGGCTGCCCTTCAGGTCCTCAAGAAGGCAGGCGTCTGGTCGATAGGTCTGGATGCCGGAGCCTCTGCGTCGCTGTGGGGGCTCCCTGTGGCCCGTGAGCCCGTGGCGCTGGTGCTGGGTGCTGAGGGCCGGGGGTTGTCGTCTCTCGGCCGCCAGCGCTGCGACCTGGTCGTCTCCGTCCCCCTGCTCGGCCCGCTCGACTCGTTGAACGTGTCGGCGGCGGCCGCCCTGGCATGCTTCGAGGTGGCCCGCCGGAGAGCGGACGACCAAAGGGCGTGACAGTTGACACAGCCACCTGGAATGGCTAGAAATAACTAGTTTTTTTGAGCCAGAGACTGACCCACGTCCTGTACTAGCCCGCCGAACCCTGAGAGGTCACCGTGATTCTCTCTGTTGTCGCCCCAGGCCCCTTCGAGCTTGGTCCCTCCGAGCTTCTTGATGAGGAGCTCGTGGCCCGTTTTCAGGCGGGCGACCAAAGTGCTCTCGATGTCCTGATCCGCCGCTACAGGTACTTCGCTCGGGCCAAGACCCGCACCTACTTCCTCGTGGGGGCGGACGCCGACGACGTGGAGCAGGAAGGACTCATCGGCCTGTTCAAGGCCGCTCGTGACTTTCGCGCCGACCGCCAGTCGTCGTTCCGGGCCTTTGCCGAGATGTGCGTCACCCGCCAGGTCATCAGTGCCATCAAGGCGGCCACCCGCCAGAAGCACCAGCCCCTGAACCGCTACGTCTCGCTGTCGGGAACCGTATGGCCGGGTGACTCCGCCGAAGCCCCGATTACGGAGATGCTCGACGATCATCGGGCCATCGATCCCGCCGATGAGGTCATCTCTCACGAGCAGATCGATGTTCTGCGGTCGACCGTGGCCTCGGACCTGTCGAGGCTCGAAATGGAGGTCCTGCGGCTTTACGTCGCGGGCAAGTCATACGGTGAGATCAGCAGCTTTCTGGGGCGACGCGTCAAGTCCGTGGACAACGCCCTCCAGCGCGTCAAGCACAAGCTGGACCGTCATCTCCACGATGGGGAGGAGTGCCGGCTGCCGGCGCTGGTGGCCTGAGCGGTCCCGTACCATCGGGGAGTGAGCGTCCCCGATCCCGCAACCGAATTCCGCCAGCATCGCTTCGAGCGCCCACCGGGCGCGACGAGCATCTTGCTGATCCGTCATGGAGAGTCCGTCCCGGCCCAGCCCGGAGTCCCCTTTCCGTTGGTTGACGGCCATGGAGATCCCGAGCTCGACCCGGTCGGCCATGAGCAGGCTGCCCGGTTGGGGGAGCGACTAGCTCGGCCCCGCAACGGTGACAAGATCACCGCGCTCTACGTGACCAACCTCCGGCGCACGGCCGAGACGGCGGCTCCGTTGGTCGAGGCCCTCGGCATCGAGCCGGTTGTGGAAGCCGATCTGCGCGAGGTGTACCTCGGCGATTGGGAGGGGGGCCTCTACCGGATCAAACTGGCCGAGGGCGGTCCGCTGGTAAAACGGCTCATGGAAGAGGGGAGATGGGCGGTGATCCCGGGGGCCGAGCACGACGACCAGTTCGCCGCCCGGGTGCGATCCGGCATCGGGCGGATTGCTGCCGCCCACCCCGACGAGCTGGTCGCGGTGTTCACTCACGGCGGGGTCATCGCCCAGGTCTTGTCCGAGGCCACCGGGGCCCGGCGTCTCGCTCTTGCCGGAGTGGCCAACGGGTCGATCAGCGAGATCGTGGTGACGGGGGACCGCTGGCTGGTCCGGTCGTTCAACGACACCGCCCATCTGGAGGACCTTGGCTGAGATCATCGACCGCCTCAGCGATCGGGCTCTTCAGGTCCTCCAGGAGGAGTCCCGGGCCGTCAAGGGGCTCAGGGCGACAGCCTGATACGAGTGCAGTCTCGGCTGGTGCCAGGTCGCGGGACTGGTGCCCCAACCTGGCCACGATGAGTTGGGTCCGCTGGCTGAAGGCCGGTGCACCCTGCCGCGAGCGGGCGCCCATGTAATGCCCTCCGGATCGTCGGAACGTTCTGCGTGAACATTTCGGGGCTCGGTCTCGGGAAGCATGGCGGGATTTGCAGGGCGCCGCGTCGTTCGGCGCTCGTGTGGGTGCCGCTTGAGGCAAACGGGTGACGCTGACTGAGATGGTGTCCTGGGTGATCCATAAGCTTGCGCCCTCCAACCCGAGCGATCCTCGAGCGCAGGAGGCGATCCGGATCGAGACCATCTGGTGGGAGCACGAGCGCAGCAGCAAGTAGCTCAGGCGAAATATTCGGCCGATCTCGCGCTGGGCGACTGGACCGGCGCTGCCTCCTGTCTCGACGCAGATCATGGGGGACCCGCTGACATGAGATGCCTCATGGATCACCCGTGTATCCAGCTTCCGGACGACCTAAGGGCAGCGTTTCACGAGTTCTAGGAATTTATGCACACATATAGGAAAATCTTACACATTGCGAGATTTTGCTAGACTTCGGACAGACACGGGCCAACCTCATTGCCAAAGGACTGATATACGCGCCCAAGGCGATCATGGAACGCATGGGACACAGCTCGATCACCGTCACGTTGGATCGGTACGGCCATCTCCTGCCCAGTCTGGAGGAGCACCTGATGGAAGCACTGAACCGCTCTGGTGAAGCAGCGGCTCAGCGGTACGTCGCGCACGATCGCGCACGGCTAGGTAACACAACTCCGCCCCCCCACCAAGAAATAGCCTCCCACCAGCGGCTTCGTAGAGCCGAGGTCGGCTTCGAACCGACGACCTGACGCTTACAAGATGCCTGCAGAGGATCCCGTTGCGTCCGTCCATTCGCCGAACACGCCAACACGCCATCATATTGGTACGTTTGTAATGTTTCCTGGGCGGCGGATGAATGTTCGCCCGCGCCTCGGCCATTTGTCGACGCCACCGTGCATAACCTACTAATATTGGCAGGACTTGGTAGGTTTGTGGGGTTCTATGAGGAGCTTCCAGCAAGAGTCCACGCTCGACCCTGTCCCCGGTGACGTGGTCATCGCCCTGCGGGCCATCGATCGTGCCGCCGGATCCGAGGCCCGCTACCTCGACCAGCTCCCCCAGCTTCTCGACGCCCTGCGGGACCAGGCCCGGGTCGAGTCGATCACCGCCTCCAGCGCCATCGAGGGAGTCACCGTCGAGGACTATCGTGTCCCGACCCTGGTCTCGGGGGCCGCCCGAAGGTTCCGCAACCGCCGCGAGGCCGAGTTCGCCGGCTACACCGCTGCCCTCGACTATCTCAACCAGGAGAACGCCGGGCAGCTCAGCGTCGGCCTGCTCTTGCACCTCCACCGGCAGTTGTTCAGCTTCACCGAGGGACGGGGCGGCCACCTGAAGAGCGACGACAACCTGGTCGTGGACAGGGACCCCGACGGCAACCGGGCAGTGCGCTTCACGCCGGTCCGCGCGGAGGAGACCCCGTTCTTCGTTTCCGAACTCGTCGAGCGAACAACCTCCGCCCTGCGTATGGGTTCTCACCACCCCTTGCTGGTCATAGCCGCTTTCAGTCTCGACCTGTCCTGCATCCACCCATTCGGCGACGGGAACGGGCGCGTTACACGGCTGGCCACCGGGTTTCTCTTGCAAAGTTGTGGCTATGGGGTCGGGCGCTACATCAGCTTGGAGCAGCTCATCTTCGAATCCAAGGACGGTTACTACGACGCGCTGGCGGCGTCGACGACGGGCTGGTTCGATGATGGCGCCCACGACCTGTGGCCCTGGGCCCGGTACATGCTCGACCGGCTTGGCAACGCCTACGACCGCTTTGCGGCCCGTATCGCCGCCGGCACATCGGGTGGTACGAAGCAAGACCGCATCCGAGACTTCGTGCTGTTGCATGCCCCCCCCGAATTCACCATCGCCGACATCCGAAGATCCGTCCCCGGCGTCAGCGACAACACCATCCGTATCGTGCTCGCCGAACTGAAAAAGGACAGTCGGATCGAGAGCAGCGGCACGGGCCGTGGCGCCACCTGGCACCGCGCTTGACCAGGGAACCACGCGACGCGGCGATCTGCAATCCGAGGGCTTCTGAACCACGACCAACCGACCAGCCTTCCAGCCAACAGCGCCGCGGTCAGCGAGAACGTGCGACTGACCCGGCGATAGGGGCGCGAGCAGTCTCGTTCTTAGGGGACGTTTCGCGCTCACGTTTTGGGACAACTCGACAGGCTGCGGAGCCGGTGGGTGAGCGCAAATACGGTCGATTGGCGCCATGTCCCCCAGGTGATTTGTCCCTTCGTGGCCGACCAACCCGGCTGGGCCCGGGTTGCACAGTCCCTCGGCGCTACGCCACCCGCCACTGGCAACGGCAGATCGATACGCAACGCTTTGTATAGCTGGCGAAGCGATTCCTCGCTGCTCTGCCAGTTGGCTACTACCGCTTGGTGTCCGGCACGGCGGATCACGCTACGCAGCGCTCAACAGAGGCCGGCAGGTCCTTGGTGATCGCTCCCCGGCGGTTGGCGACCGCCACGGCCACCAGGATCAACAGCCAGGTGGCGGCGAGGCCTACCGCCATGCCGATCAGCGCGTCGAGCACCATCGTCTTTCGTTGTGCGCCCACCATCTAGCGCAGGATCGGAGGGGCGAGGTGGCCAGGGGCGGCGGTCTTCTACGATTCGTAGATGTCGAGCCAGCCAACAAGAGACGTCTCGGTCACGAGGTCGCTCTGGCGGCTTTTGATCGGCCCGCCGTTGCGGTCTCGGCAGGTCTCCAAGGAGGAGATCACCCCGGTGGAGGGGCTGTCGGCGCTTTCGCTGGACGCGTTGACCTCGGTGGCTTACGGCCCCGAAGCGATCATCGTGGTCCTGGCGGTAGCCGGAGCGAGCGCCTTGCATGTGGTGCTGCCGATCACGATTTCGATAGTGGTGTTGTTGGCCATCCTGGTCTTCTCCTACCGCCAGGTGATCGACGCCTACCCAGGCGGAGGCGGCGCCTACGCGGTAACGAAGGCGAACTTCGGTCCCCGGGTGAGCTTGCTGGCAGCCGCCTCTTTGGTGGTCGACTACACCCTGACCGTGGCGGTCTCCATCGCCGCCGGTGTCGGCGCCCTTACATCCGCTTTCCCCAGTTTCAGCTCGGAGACGGTGCCGATCTGTCTGGGGATCCTGGCCGTGGTGACGGTGTTCAACCTGCGCGGGTTGGGCGAGACCGCCCGGGCGTTCCTGTTGCCGACCTTGGTCTTCATCGTCGGGCTGCTGGCCATCATCGCAGTGGGCCTGATACATCCCTTGGCTCTTCATCTTCCTCAACCAGGTCATGTCGAGCTACCGACCGGCAATCTCCAAGCGGTCGGTGTCCTCCTTGTCTTGAAGGCTTTCTCCGCCGGGTGCAGCGCGCTCACCGGCGTCGAAGCCATCGCCAACGGCGTGCCGCTGTTCAAGGAACCCAAACCGGTGCGGGCGAAGCGGACCGAGCTGCTTCTGGGAGTCATTCTGGGCGTGATGCTGCTCGGCCTGGCCGTCCTGGCCCGGCGCTGGCACATCGCTCCCCGCTCCGGCCAGACCGTGCTCAGCCAGATCATGGGCATGGCCGTCGGCCGCCACTGGGCCTACTACCTGGTGTCGCTG
>JAFAWZ010000026.1 GCA_019241495.1 Acidimicrobiales bacterium
GCTGTGGGACCGCTTCGCCCAGGACAACCACAACTCGGTCATCCTGGCCCGCTCCGGGGCCGGCAAGTCCTACCTGGCCAAGCTCGAAGCGCTGCGCTCCCTGTACGCCGGGATCGAGGTCGCGATCGTCGACCCCGAAGACGAATACCGGCGGCTGGCCGAAACGGTCGGGGGTGCCTACGTCCACCTCGGTGCCCCCGGGGTGCGGGTCAACCCGTTCGACCTCGCCCCCGGCCCCGACGCCCTCACCCGCCGCGCCCTGTTCGTCCACACCCTCATCGCCGTGCTCCTCGGCGGGAAACCCGACCCGGCCGCCACCGCCGCCCTCGACCGGGGGATCGTCGCCGCATACGAAGCGGTCGGGATCACCTCCGACCCGCGCAGTCACGCCCGGCCCGCACCCCTCCTGGCCGACCTGGCCCGAGCGCTCGACGCCGACGACGACCCGGCCGCCCGCACCCTGGCCGCCCGGTTCGCTCCGTTCGTGACTGGCACCCACCGGGGCCTGTTCGACGGGCCGACCACCACCCGCCCCGACGGGCACCTCATCGTGTTCTCGCTGCGCGACCTGCCTTCGGAGCTGAAGGCGGCGGGGACGTTGCTCACCCTCGACGCCATCTGGCGGCGGGTGTCCGACCCCTCCAACCGGAAACGGCGGCTGGTCACCGTGGACGAGGCGTGGCTGCTCATGTCCGAGCCGTCCGGGGCCGAGTTCCTGTTCCGCATGGCCAAGTCGGCCCGCAAGCACTGGGCCGGCCTCACCGTCGTCACCCAAGACGCCGCCGACCTGCTCGGCTCGCCCCTCGGCCAAGCCATCGTGGCCAACGCCGCCACCCAGATCCTGCTGCGCCAGGCCCCCCAATCCATCGGCGCCCTGGCCGAAGCCTTCGGGCTGTCGGCCGGCGAACGGGCCTACCTCCTAGGCGCGGCACGCGGCCAGGGCCTCTTGGCTGCGGGCGTGGACCGGGTGGCGTTCACCGCGCTGGCCAGCCCCGAAGAGGACGACGTCTGCCGCACCGGGATCGAGCAGACCCTCGACCAAACCCCCGACCTCTAACAAGGAGCCCACCATGGCGACTCCGGGCGTCACGCTGCCCGCCCCCCAACCCGTCCCGGCGCCGACCGGGCCGCTCGGCCACTACCTCGTCCACCCCGGCGCCACCACCGCCCAGCTGCTCCACCACCTGGCCCACGTCGCCGCCCATCTGGCCGTCACCGCCGGCCCGCCGGCCGCCGCGGTCGCCCTTGCCGCGCTGGTCGCCGTGACCACCTGCCGGCGGGTCCAGGCCCGCCGCATGGGGGACGGCGCCCGACTGGTCGTGGTGCTCACCCCGCCCGACGTCGACCCTCAAGGGGCGGCGACGTTATGGACCAACCTGGTCGCCCTGCTGCGCCCAGCCTGGCGGCGGTTGCTCGGTGGCCAACCCCACCTCGCTTTCGAGCTCATCGCCTCAGACGGCGGGCTCACCATTGCCATCTGGGTCCCCGGACAGATCCCGCCTGGCCTGGTCGAGCGGGCCGTCGAGGCCGCCTGGCCCGGTGCGCGCACCGAGACCGTCCCCGCCGGGCCGCCCCTCGTCGGCGACGGCTTGGCCACCGGCGGCACCCTGGCCCTGGCCCTGCCCGAGCACTACCCACTCAAGACCGACCACAAAGTCGACCCGCTCCGCCCGCTCATCGGTGCCCTGGCCGGCCTCGACGAGCACGAGTCCGCCGCCGTGCAGATCCTCGCCCGACCGGTCACCGGCCGGCGCCTCACCCGCATCCACAAGGCGGCCGCCGCCCGCCGGGTCGGCCGTCCCGCCAGCCGCCTGGCCCGCCTCATCGACCTGGCCACCCCCGGACCGGCCGCCCACCCCGCCGCCAACGACCCGTCCCGTTCCGCGGATGTGGCCGACATCTTGGACAAGGCCGCCCAACCGTGCTGGGCCATCACCGTCCGCTACGCGGTGGCCACCACCGCCGCCGACGGCCAAGCCGCGGCCCGGCTACGGGGACGGGCGCACGCCGTCGCCTCCGCCTTCGCCCTCTACTCCGGGCGAAACCGACTCGACCGTCGCCGGCTCCGCCACCCCGGCCAGGTCCTCGCCGCCCGCCGTCTCGGCCGCGGGAACCTGGTCTCGGTGGGAGAGCTGGCCGCCCTGGCTCATCTGCCCGTCGACCCGGCGGTGCCCGGCCTGGCCCGGGCCGGCGCCAACGCCGTGGCCCCGCCGCCCGCCGTGGCCCACTCGCTCCCACCGCTCAGCCAGGCCCGCCGACTGGAGGCCCCGAAGGTGCTCGGCGACGCCCAGGCCGGCGGCCGCCGCCCCGTCGCCTTGGCGGTGGCCGACGCCCGCTACCACCTCCACGTCATGGGGGCCACCGGCTCGGGCAAGTCGACGCTCTTGACCAATCTGGTGCTCGGCGACGTCGAAGCGGGCCGAGGGGTGGTGGTCATCGACCCCAAGGGCGACCTGATCACCGACCTGTGCGACCGGCTCCCCGAGAGCGCCGCGGCGCGGACCGTGCTGATCGACCCCGAGGACCCTGATGCTGCCCCCGTCCTCAATGTCCTGGCTGGTCCTGACCCCGACCTGGTGGTCGACAACCTGGTCGGGATCTTCCGGTCGATCTTTGCGGCGTTCTGGGGGCCGCGGACCGACGACATCCTCCGCTCCGCGTGCCTGACCCTGTTGCGTCACGCCGCCGCGACCGGGACTACGACCAGCCTGGCCGACGTCCCCCGCCTGTTGGCCGACGACGAGTTCCGCGCCCCCAGGGTCGCCACCGTGGCCGACGACACTGTGGGTCTCGGGGGGTTCTGGGACTCCTACGAGGCCATGTCGGAGGCCAGCCGCGCCCAGGTCATCGGGCCGGTCATGAACAAGCTGCGCGCCTTTCTCCTGCGTGACTTCGTGCGTCAGGTCGTCGGCCGGCCCGATTCCAGCTTCGACATGGGCCAGGTCCTCGACGGCGGCATCTGCCTGGTCCGGGTGCCCAAGGGCATCCTCGGTGAAGAGACCTCCCGTCTCCTCGGCAGCTTCGTGGTGGCGAAGGTGTGGCAGACCGCTACCCACCGCGCCCGGCTCGGCCAAGCCGCCCGCATCGACTCCAGCCTGGTCGTCGACGAATGCCAGAACTTCCTCAACCTCCCGAGGTCGTTCGACGAGATGCTGGCCGAGGCCCGCGGCTACCGGCTCTCTATGGTCCTCGCTCACCAGCACCTCGGCCAGCTGCCCCGGGAGCTTCGCGAAGCCGTCTCGGCCAACGCCCGGACCAAGGTGTGGTTTTCCATGTCCCCTGAGGACGCCCACAGCCTCGGCCGTCACGTCGCCCCCGAAGTCTCCGAGCACGACCTCGCCCACCTCGGTGCCTACACAGCGGCCGCCCGCTTGGTCGTCGACGGCGAAGAGACCCCCGCCTTCACCCTGCGCACCCGGCCCGCCCCGCCGGCCGTGGCCGGGCGCGCCCAGGCGGTCCGCGACGCCAACCGGGCCGCTCATCACCGGCCCAAGACGCCACCGGTCAAGACCGTTCGGCCGGCGCTGGCCGGACGCACCCTCCCCGCCGCCGTCCCTCCCTCGGGCAGCGGGGAGTCTTCTGGGGGCGAGGTCCGTGAGGGGCTCCACGACCCCCTCCGTGGCGGGCTCCGCAGCGGGCTCCGACCTGCATCGGAGCCCTCACCCCGCGGCGCGCCGCCACGACCCCGGCCCGCAGGGGGCTCCGTGGCGTCGGCGGACTTAAGGGGTGAGAAATCGTGAGTGCGTCGGATATCGCCGGCCAAGGGCCGGTCCGTATCGCATCGTCGTTGGCAGTGCCGTCCGATAGCGCAGCGGTAACTGCCGCGCCGTCAGGCGCCCCAAAGGCATCGACAGTGCCGTCAGGCACCGCATCCCCAGCAGGGTCGGCCAGCCCGTCAGGTCCGCACCGCCTCGCAGGCGAGTCCACCGGTCGTCGTGGATGGCGTGACCTCGACCGTCGGCTCGTCTCCGTGCTCGGACGGCTCACCGAACGGGACCGCTCCCTGTGCCGGCTCCTCGAGGACCACCGGGTGCTCACCACCGCACAGGTGGCCGACTTCGGCTTCACCGGGGAACGGCGCGCTCGGATGCGCCTCGGCGAGCTGTACGCCCTCGACCTGCTCGACCGGTTCCGGCCCCGCAGCGCCGGCAACCCGGCCGCCTTCCACTGGGTCCTCGGCCCCCTCGGTGCCGCCCTGGTCGCCGCCGAGCACGGCATCGACGTCGCCGATCTCGACTGGCGCCGCGGCCTCGTTCACGACCTCGCCGCCAGCCAACGCCTCGGCCACCTCGTCGGCCTCAACGGCTTCTTCTGTGCCCTCCTCCGTGCCGTCCGCACCCGGCCCGGCTGCTCGCTTGACGAGTGGTGGTCCGAACGGCACTGCTCGCGGGAGTGGGGTGAGGTCGTCCGCCCCGACGGCTACGCCGTCTGGACCGACCAGGGCAGCACCCTGCCGTTCCTCTACGAGCACGACAACGGCACCGAACGCCTCGCCCGCCTCGCCGGCAAGCTCGACGGCTACGCCCGCCTCGCCG
>JAFAWZ010000233.1 GCA_019241495.1 Acidimicrobiales bacterium
GGTCTCCCGCCGGCGACGATCGATGACGCGTGCGCGGCGAAGACGCTCATCCTCCTCGGTCCCGACATCAAAGAGGAGCTGCCCGTCCTGTACCTGCGCCTCCGGGACGCGGCGCGCGAGAAGGGCACTCAGCTGGTGGAGCTCACCCCAGCACCGACCGGACTTGGTCCATATGCCGCCGAGACGGCGATCTACCGGCCCGGCGAGCTCGCTCAACTGGCAGCATCGCTGACAGCGCCGGGTCCGGTAACCGGCGACATGGCGGGTGTCGGGCGTGAGCAGATCGAGTCCATGCGCGCCCACATCGACAGGGCCGGAAAAATGGCCGGCCCGGACGCGCCGGCCGTGGTGGTGATCCTGGGCCGTCCTTCGCTGGCAGACGGGGCTGATGGCGTCTTGGCCGCGGCCCGGATAATGGAAGACATCCCGGGAGTGGCTTTCCTGTCTGGTCTACGGCGGGGGAACGTGAACGGCGCCCTCGATTTCGGGATGGCGCCGGGAGTGCTTCCGGGTCGGATCGATCTCGAGGACGGCCGGGCCTGGTACGAGTACCACTGGGGAGCGCCTCTTCCGCCCGCCCGGGGCACGGAGACAGACGGCATCCTGGCCGACGCGGCCCGGGGTCGCATCGGTGCTCTGGTCCTCGTCGGTGCCGACCCGCTGGCTGACTTCCCAGATGCCAACCTGGCCCTGCGGGGCCTGTTGGGGGCTCGCTTCGTCGTTGCCGTGGACACCCACCTGAACGAGTCGGCCCGGCGGGCCGATGTCGTCCTGCCGGCCGCGGCTTGGGCGGAACGGCGGGGGACGTTCACCAACATCGAGGGGCGGATCACCTGGCTGAGCCAGCTCGTGCCGGAGCGAGGCGTGTCGTGGCCGGACTGGATGATCGCCTCTGAGCTGGCTGCCCGCCTCGGGGTGAACCTGGCTTTCACCCGGCTCGAGGACATCTGGGCCGAGATAGAGCGGGTTTCGCCGCTGCATCACGGCATCCAGTACGAGTCGCTGAGCGGTTTGTTCGCCCGCAACGGGATCGTCGTACCCGCCGATCCGGCGGGGCTCGATCGCTCCAGGCCGCCCAAGCCGCTCGATCCCATGGCCGATCCCGGTATCGCCTCGGCCGAGCTGCACAAGGTCGCGCCGACCGCTCTGCTCGTGTCGTCGGTCGAGATGCTCCCCGAGACCGACAGCGACGACCGGTCCGGGCACGTCGACTACCCCTCCCCGCCACCGTCTGGCGCCGAAGGCGAGGGAGTGCCGCCCGTGCCCCCCCGCCTTTCGTTGCCACCCGTGCCGCTTCCCTCTCCCGGCCCGACCCCTTCTACAAGTACGGGGCTGCGTTTGGTCACCCGCCGGGTTCTTTGGGACGGCGGCACCCAGGCCCAGGCCGCGCCATACCTCGCCGGCTTGCGTCCGGCCGCTGGAGTTCGCCTGCACCCTTCGGTGTTGGCCGGCTTGGGCGTGGCCCACGGTGAGAACGTCGTGCTCAGCTCGAGCCGCGGCTCTTTGACGGTCGCGGCCGTGGCCGACCCGGTGGTCCCGACCGGGACGGCGGTGCTGCCGTGGAACCTGCCGGGGGCTCGAGCGAGCGAGCTGATCGATTCGTCACAGCCGGTGACAGAGGTGACGGTCGCACCGGTGGGAGCTGCGGTCTGATGGGCGGAGACCCGCTCTTCGCACACGGGCTGAGCCTGGCGGTGTGGCTCATCCTGTTGGGCAAGGTGGTCGCCGTGTTTGTGATCGTGTTGGTCTCGGTGCTCTTCATGGTCATGTACGAGCGCAAGGCCGTGGCTTGGCTCGGCGTGCGCTACGGGCCGAACCGGGCCGGGCCGAACGGGTGGCTGCAGTCCCTGGCCGACGGGACCAAGCTGCTGTTCAAAGAGGCCTTCACCCCTCGTACCGCAGACAAATGGGTTTACAAGCTGGCGCCGTACTTGATGCTCGTGCCGATCATGATCGCCTTCTCCATCGTGCCGATGGGCGGGGAGATCACCATCGCCCACCATACGACGTACGTCCAGCTGGCCGACCCGCCATGGGGGATCCTCTTCCTTCTCATGGCGTCGGGCATCGCCGTCTACGGGGTGATGCTGGCGGGGTGGGCGTCAGGTTCGAAGTATCCCCTTCTCGGTTCGGTTCGGGCATCGGCCCAGCTCATCTCCTACGAGGCCGTGCTCGGATTGACCACCGCCACCGTCGTGATGGTCACTGGCAACGCGTCGGGGTTCGGGGACGCTCTGCACACCCATGCCATCGTGGCCGCCCAGAGCGGGCACCTGGCCTTCCTGCATTGGAACTTCATCCACACCGCGTTCGTCTCGTTCATTCTCTTTACTATCGCCATCACCGCCGAGATGACCCGTCCCCCCTTCGATCTGGTCGAAGCCGAGGAGGAGCTTTCCGGCGGCTACAACCTCGAGTACTCCTCTATCGACTTTGCCTGGTTCTACCTGGCCGAATACGCCGCCTTGGTGACCAACTCGGCCATCTTGGTGACGCTGTGGTTCGGCGGCCCCAACGGCCCCACCGTCTTCGGCCACTCGATCGGACCGTTCTGGTTCGCGGTGAAGGTCCTCGTGGTGCTCTACCTCTACGTGTGGGTGAGAGCGACCCTGCCCCGGCTCCGCTACGACCAGTTGATGGATCTCGGGTGGAAGCGGCTCATCCCGTTTGCTCTGGCCTGGCTCATGATCGTCGCCGGCTTCCAGGTGACCAACAACGTGTCGGGCAGCGGCTTCGGGCACTGGCTGGCCCAGAAAGCGTGGGGCTTCGTCGCCATCGGGGCGGCCATCGTATTGGCCGTGCTGTTCTTGCGGGCCGTTGAGGTGGGGGGCGGCGCCAGCGAGGTCGAGACCGCTCAGCAGGACCGGCTGGCGCCCGATGGGCGCGAGGTGGCTCGGAGGGGAGGAACGCCGTGAGCTTCTTCAAGGGCTTTGCCGTCACCGGCAAGCTCCCGTTCAAACCAAGAGTCACCGTGCAATACCCCGAGGAGAAGAAGCCCAAGGCGGAGCGCTTCCACGGGCGCCACGTGCTCAACCGGTATGAAGACGGCATGGAGAAATGCATCGGGTGCGAGCTGTGCGCCGGCGTGTGCCCAGCCCGGTGCATCTACGTCCGGGGGGCCGACAACCCGCCGCACGACCCGGTGTCGCCAGGGGAGCGATACGGCTTCGTCTACGAGATCAACTTCTTGCGCTGCATCCATTGCGACATGTGTGTCGAAGCCTGCCCGACCGAGGCCATAACGGAGTCGAAGCTGTTCGAGTTCTCCTTCGTGAACCGGGAGGACGCCATCTATACCAAGGCCGAGCTGCTGGTCGACGATGAAGGCAACCCCCGCCAGCTGCCGTGGGAGGACTGGAAGCCGGGGGACGAGCGCAACACCTCGGCATGGGTACGGGCCACCTCGCCCAGCGGGGCGGCCTCGTTGGAGGGTCGCCCGCTCTGGTCCGCGGAGCTGGGCTTCGGAGTCAGAGCGCCCGAGCGCGGCCAGAGCGACCCGAGCTCTGCGGACTACCCGGCCGAGAACGACCTCTCCCTTCGCGAGATGGTCCCCGGCCAGCTACGGGCCGTGCATGTCTCGGACCGGCGGCCCGAACGAGGCCGTTCCGGCCCGGCCGAGGGGGACGGCTGATGGACTGGGCCGTGTACCTCGTGGGGGCGGCCATGATCCTGACCGGCGCGCTCGGGGTCATCCTGCTGCGCAACCCCGTTCACTGCGCCCTGATGCTGGTGTTCACGATGTTCGGCATATTCCTCGAGTTCATCAACCAAGGGGCCGACTTTCTCGCCGCGGTCCAGATCATCGTCTACGCCGGTGCGGTCGTGATCCTGTTCCTCTTCGTGATCATGTTCCTCGGTGTGGACCGCAAGGAGGCGATCGGCGCTGAGCGGCTGCGCTTCCAGCGGCCGCTCGCCATCCTCCTCGGACTGGTGGCGCTGGTGGAGATCCTGGCGCTGTCCCGGGTGGACCACTGGGTCAGCGGGGCGCCGGCCCAGTCCGGGGCGCTGAAGGGGGCGGGCTCGAACGTGGCCAAGCTGGGCCAGTCCCTCTACACCGGCTACCTGCTTCCCTTCGAAATGACCGCCGCTCTGCTCGTGATCGCGGTCGTGGCGGCGGTCGTGATGTCGAGGCGTCATCAGCCGAGTGCCGGTGAGATGTCGCCGGCTGCCCAGAAGGAGCTGAGGGAGTCGCACCAATCGGCCCTTTCGGCTTCTGACCCCTCGCTCGCCGGTCGCCTGGAGGCTCCCTCCGAATGACCGAGGAACTACTGTGAACGTCCCCTCCGCCTGGTACCTGATCCTGGCCGCCGTCCTCTTCGGCATCGGCGCCACCGGCCTGCTCGTGCGCCGCAACGTGCTCGTGATGTTCATGTGCATCGAGCTGATGCTGAACGCCGTCAACCTCACCTTCGTGACCTTCGCCCGCATGCTGAACGACGTCGGCGGCCAGGTGGACGTCTTCTTCGTGCTCGTGGTGGCGGCCGCCGAAGTGGTCGTCGGCTTGTCCATCATCGTGGCCATGTTCCGCCGCCGGGCCGCCGCCACCGCCGACGACATCCACGGTCTGAAGGGCTGAGCCGAGTTGAACGCCGCCTACGTCATCGTCGCGCTCCCCTTGGCCGGAGCCATCGCCCTTCTCTTCGCCGGGTGCCTTCCCATCCGGGGCCCGGTCGGCAAGGTCCGCGACCCGTGGTCGGGCTGGCTGGCCACGGCCATGACCCTGGGCGCCTTCGTCGCCACCGTGTGGGTCTGGGCCACCCAGGTCGGGCGCAGCGCCTCTGGCCGGTCGTCCGACTTGAACATCTTCACGTGGATCCCGGTCGGGGACCTCCACGTCAATTTCGGGCTGCAGGTCGACCCACTGTCCATCCTGTGGTGCCTGTTCGTCACCGGAGTGGGCGGTCTGATCACCCTGTACTCCATCGGCTACATGAAGGGCGACCCCAGCTTCAACCGGTTCTTCTTCTATTTGAACGCGTTCGTCTTCTCGATGGTCGTGCTGGTCCTCGCGGACAACTACCTGTTCAGCTTCCTCGGTTGGGAAGGCGTCGGTTTCTGCTCCTACGGCCTGGTCGGCTTCTGGTTCGAGCGCAACAGCGCGGCGGTGGCGGCCAAGAAGGCCTTCGTAACCAACCGGGTCGGCGACTTCGGGTTCATGATCGCCCTGTTCTTGATGTTCAAGCACTTCGGGTCGTTCAACTTCTCGGCCGTGCTGGGCCCCCTCTCGGCCGGCCACGCCACGCTGGCCGCCTCGACCGCCACCGCCCTGACCTTGCTGCTGCTCCTCGGCGCGGTGGCCAAGTCGGCGCAGCTTCCCCTCTACATGTGGCTTCCCGACGCCATGGAGGGCCCCACGCCCGTCTCGGCTCTGATCCACGCCGCCACCATGGTCACCGCCGGGGTCTATTTGATCGCGCGGAGCGCTCCCATCATCCACTTCAGCTCGTCGGGGCAATGGACCATCGCGTGGATCGGGGCGGCCACCGCCCTCTTCGCGGCCACCATCGCGTGCAACCAAAACGACATCAAACGAGTGCTGGCCTATTCGACGGTCTCACAGATCGGGTACATGGTCCTGGGGGAGGGATCAGGCGACTACTCGGCCGGGATCTACCACACGGTCATGCACGCCTTCTTCAAGGCGCTTCTGTTCCTCTCGGCCGGGGCGGTCATCCACGCCCTCCACGACGAGCAGGACATGAAGCGAATGGGCGGGCTGCGGAAGCACCTCCGCATCACCTTCCCGGCCTTCATCATCGGCTACCTGGCCCTGTCGGCCATCCCCCCCTTCGACGGCTTCTGGTCCAAGGACACGGTCCTGGCCGCCGCCTTCCACAAAAGCCCCGCCTTGTGGGCGGTCGGGGTGATCACCGCCGGGCTCACCGCCTACTACATGACCCGCCAGGTCATACTCGTGTTCTACGGCCAAGCCCGATGGGCGGACCAGTCTGCCGCCCACGGCGCGGCGGGCCATTCCGCTCCGCCGCATGAGGCCCCACCGACCATGACTGTGCCGCTCGTGATACTGAGCGTCGCCTCGGTGCTCGGCTGGCTCCTGAACGCCCCCTTCGGTGGGCTCGATTTCATCAACAGATGGCTGGCGCCGGTCTTCCCCGCCGCCATCGCCCCGTCGTTCGCCGTGCACACCGGCACGAAGTGGATCATCGGGCTGGTCGCGACTGCGGTCGCTGTGGCCGGAGTGCTCTCCGGCATCGCGGCTTGGCGCCGGCAGGTGGACCGCCCCGCCCTCGAGCCGGCCGTCCTCGCCCACGGCTGGTACATCGACGAGGGCATAGCCGCCGCGGTGTCAGGACCGTTGGCCCGCACGGCCAGCGACCTCAGCTTCGAGGTCGACGCCAAGCTGGTCGACGGCTCGGTCAACGGCATCGCCCGGCTCGCCGCCGAGAGCGGCCGCCAGTTGCGCCGGATCCAGACGGGGTACGTGCGCAACTACGCCTTGGGCATCGGAGCGGGCGCCGCCGTCATCCTGTTCTACGTGGCCTTGCGGGCCGGGAGCTGAGCCGACCGTGACCACAGCCCCGTTTCCCGTGCTCAACTTCTTGATCTGGGTGCCCGCTGCCGGGGCGCTGCTCTGCCTGCTCACGCCAGCATCCGCGCAGAAGACGGTGGCCCGCACCATCGGCCTGGTGGCGTCAGTGGCCGAGCTCGGCCTGGCCGTGTACCTCGCGGCCGACTTCGCCCAGGGTCAGGCCGGGTTCCAGTTCGTGAGCCAGCACTCCTGGATCGGCGCCTTCGGCATCTCCTGGAAGCTCGGCGTCGACGGCATCTCCCTGTTCCTCGTCGTG
>JAFAWZ010000069.1 GCA_019241495.1 Acidimicrobiales bacterium
CAGGGCCGGTCCGCCATCCTCATCGCCCACCGGTTGAGTACCGCCATGCGGGCCGACCGGATCGTGGTGATCGACGACGGGCGCATCGTCGAGAGCGGAAGTCACGACGACCTGGTGGCTCACGGGGGTCGTTACGCGGAGATGTACGAGACCTGGATCAGCCATACCGAAGGCCGGGCAGCCTGAGGCTGCTCGGGTGATTCAGCTCTCGAAGCGCGCCTTCAGAGCGGTGAGCGTCTCCTGTATGCCGCCGCGATTGTGCTCGGCGAAGGCTGTGAGCACGTCGGGTCCGGCCGCCTCGAGCTGGGGGGTGAGCCGGAGGATACGCCAGGACTCCTCCACGCGAGTCCCGCCCTCGACCGGCGTGAAGCGGTAGGTCCAGCGGGCCGAACCCTCACCCTCGAGGGGAAGCGGCGACTCCATACCGCCCATGTTGTCCCAGGCAAACTCGTGGGGCGCATCGGCGACTGCTACACGCATCCGCGCCTCCCATGACCGTTGGGGCGTGACGTTGGAGCCGACGAACGTGGCTCCGACGCCCCGCTCGTCGCTTTCCCACCGGCCACCGACGCACACCGGGCTCACTTCCCCCATGCGTGGCATGTCGGAGATGAACGCGTAGAGGTCATCGGCCGGCGCCGCGATCACGGTGCTGCCTTCCGCGTGAAGATCTTCGATTTGCATGGCCAAGGAATATAGATCTCGACCCGGCGAGGCGCTCAGCTCGCGTCGTGGAAGAGGATCCCGAGGGCGAAGCGTTCTCCGCTGCGTAGCACCGACACGCCATGTCGCACCGGGGAGGCGGACCATCCTCGAGCGGAGCGGACCGGTCGATCGCGGGTGGTGAACACCAGGCCGTGCCCGCGTGGCAGCGTGAGCGTGGTAGCGCGCGATTGGGCCCGGGGACGCTGCTCCACGAGGACGAACTCGCCACCACTGTGATCGACATCAGGTTTGGTGAGGCTTATGACGACCTGGAGGGGGAAGACCCGGTCGCCGTAGAGATCGCGATGCAACGCGTTCCAATCACCGGGTCCGTAGCGCAGGATCAAAGGCGTCGGCTTGGTCTGCCCCGCGGCGCGGCAGGTGGCCAGCCAGTCGTCGAGACCGTCCGGCCAGGGGGTGGGCCGGCCGAGCTTCGTGTACCAGTCCCGGGCGACGCCGAGCAGGTGTGGGTACAGGGCATGGCGGAGCTCGTCCACCACGGCTGGGAGAGGATGGGCGAAGTAGCGGTACTCGCCCTCGCCGAAACGGTGCCGGCTCATGTCCACGGTCGAACGGAACGCGTCCGGACGCTCGTAGAGCCCGATCAGATGGGAAGCGTCAGCCGCGGTGATGAGCTGGGGGGTGAGCGCGCAACCGAGCGCGTCGAGCTCGGCCGTGATCATGGCCCAGTCGGCGTCGTCGACCCGGCGCCGGCACGCGGATGGCCCGTTTGAGCTCGCGCTGTTCATGCTGGGAACGCTCGCTCCTCCCGCTCGCTGACAGGGACCACCATACCGACCAATCCGAGGTGCGCATCGTGTACCAAGACCTCGGGTACCAGGCCAAGTGGGCCAACCTGGGTGCCACGCCGGCCGATGCCGTCAACGATCCGGCCGGGTCACGGTGGCGGCCCTTGTACACCATCCCAAGCGAGCCGTCGAGCTGATCATGCCCTCCGTGCGGTAATTTGCCGGTACCGAACGAGGGGGAAGCCAGTGACGGATCGCGGCGTGCTGTCGGTACAAGAGATGGTGGCGATGGTCGGCTCCCGGCCCCTGCCACCGCTGCGGCCCGACCCGGAGCCGCGGCCCAGATCACTGACCATCATCTCGGCCGACGATCACCTGGTCGAGCCACCTGACACCTTCGCCGGGCGCCTCCCCCACCGTTACTCGGAGGTGGCGCCGCGAATAGTGGAGGACGACGCCGGGCACCAGTACTGGGACTTCGAAGGAGAGCGGGTGCTCGTGAACGGGTCCGACGCCCTGATGAGCTGGGAGCGCGAGCACCTGCCGTACAACGGTCCGGTCCGATTCGATCAGATGCGGCCTGGCATGTGGGACGTGGACGCTCGGGTTCACGACATGGACCTGGCCGGCGTCGCGGCGTCGCTGTGCTTCCCGTCGATGATCTTCGGTTTCGCCGGTCAGCGCTTCATGCGTTTCGCCGATCGTGAGCTCGGTCACGCGTCGATGCGCGCCTACAACGACTGGATAGCCGAGGGGTGGGTGGGCCCCCATCCAGAGCGGCTCATCGGATGCCAGATCACTTGGCTGCTCGACTCCGAGCTCGCGGCCAACGAGATCCGTCGTAATGCGGCTCGGGGGTTCAAGGCGGTCGCCTTCAGCGAGAACCCCGAGAAGCTCGGCCTGCCGTCGATCTATTCGGGTTACTGGGATCCTTTGTTCGCGGCCTGTGAAGAGACCGAAACGGTCGTGAACCTGCACATCGGGTCGTCGTCGACGACGATCCAGCCCTCGTCGGACTCACCGCTCGAGGTGATCGCCAAGCTCTTCACGCTCAACGCCATCATGGCCGCCTTGGACTGGGTGTACGCCATGATCCCGGTGAAGTTCCCCCGCCTGCAGATCGCCATGTCCGAGGGGGGCATCGCCTGGGTACCGTGGCTCATCGACCGTATCGACTACCAGCACGGTCGAGTCGCAGGCCGGGATCGCGACGCGTGGCGTGACGCCGGCCTGACGCCGAGCGAGGCGCTGCTTCGGAACTTCCACTTCACGTCCTTCTACGACCCGAAGGGGTGGCAGATGTGGGAGATGATGGACCCCTCGAAGCTAATGGTCGAGGTGGACTACCCGCACTCGGACTCGAACTGGCCCGACTCCCAGCAGCAGACGGCCGCCCAGCTCGCCGGACTGCCCGAACACGTGGTCCGGATGGTGACCCACGAGAACGCGTCCCGCACCTATCGCCATCCCGTGCCGGCCGTGACGACGCCCTGAGCACCTAACGTCTGTCGTCAGGCGGTCGTTATAGGGTGGCGGATGAGACGCCCGGGTCGCTGGTCGGTGTCGATGCCGTTCTCCACCGTCCTGGCCCCGTTGATCCACACGTGGTGGATCCCTTCACCTCGCCCGAGGAGGCGGTCCCCACCGCCAGGCAGGTCACGAACGCGCTCGAGCGGCGATGTCCCGACGGTGGCTGGGTCGAAGGCCACCAGGTCGGCAGCCGCTCCGCTTCGTATTACACCGCGGTCGGCGAGACCCAGTACCTCCGCTTGGTGGCCGGTCAGTCGCCACACGGCCATCTCCAAGGGAATCGCCTGGCGCTCGCGGACGAAGTGACCGAGCAGGTAGGTGGAAAACACGGCGTCGCA
>JAFAWZ010000071.1 GCA_019241495.1 Acidimicrobiales bacterium
TCTACGGGGCGGTGGTAATCGCACTGTGGATCGGGGTACGGCTCTGGATCAACCGGACCCGCAGATGGCACCGCCTGGCCGCCTACGTGATCGGCATCGGCATCTGCCTGGTGCCACTTTGGTTCTGTTTCGAGAACGCCGTGCTCCTCCTACCCCAGAGCATTTAGCAGGGCGCTCACCACTTCCACGTCGTGGGAGTAGCTGAGCCTCTCGGCCGCCTCGGAGAGGGGCACCCATTCGGCCTCGTCCACCTCGTTGGCGCCGAGCGGTTGGCCCCCCACCGGCGTCATGGCCCAGTACCGCACCCGCTTGTGCTTCCCGCTGCGGTCCAGGTACATGGTCGGAGGCAGCTCGGGGCCGAGGGCGGCGATCACGCTCGTCTCCTCTTCCACTTCCCGCAGCGCGGCCTGCTCGTCGGTCTCGCCTGGATCGAGCTTCCCCTTGGGCAGGCTCCAGTCGTCGTAGCGGGGCCGGTGGACGAGCACGACCTCGACCTCGGAGCCGAACGAGGGTTTTCTCCACACCACCCCGCCCGCCGCCCGCACGGGGTCGTCGGGGGTGCCCGAACCGAGGCTCATGCGGTCATCGCTTGGCGCGGGCGACGGCGAGCTCCTGCAGCTTCTCCTGGGCGTCGACGCCCAGCTTGGAGGGCACCTTGTGCCAGCTGCCATCCAGGCCGCTGAGCTCCCACGCCCGGACGTCGTCGGCCAGCTCGGCCAGGAGGATCTCCCGCAGGCGACCCTGCAGCTCAGTCGAGCCGATCGGCACGACGGCCTCCACCCGGCGATCCAGGTTCCGGTCCATCATGTCGGCCGAGCCGATGTAGAACTCGCCCCCCTCCAGCCCGTCCGACGACGGGCATCCGGCCCCGAAGTAGTAGATGCGCGAGTGCTCCAGCCACCGGCCCACCAGGCTGCGGACCCGGATGTGGTCCGATAGGCCGGGCACACCGGGGCGCAGGCAGCAGATCGCCCGGACGATCAGATCGATCTCCACCCCGGCCTCCGACGCCTCGTAGAGGGCGTCGATGATGTGCGGGTCGACCAGGTTGTTCATCTTCCAGACGATGCGCCCGTCGCGGCCGCGCTCCGCCTCTTGGCCGATCAGCTCGAGCATCCGGGGACGCAGGGTGGTGGGCGCGACCAACAAGCGGCGGTAGTCGACCCGACGGCTGTAACCGGTCAGGTAGTTGAACAGGTCGGTGAGATCGGCGCCCAGCTCCGGGTCGGAGCTGAGGATGCCGATGTCCTCGTACAACCGGGCTGTGTCGGGGTTGTAGTTGCCCGTCCCTATGTGGCAGTACCGGGTGATCCCCTCCCCCTCCTGGCGCACCACCAGGGCGATCTTGGAGTGGGTCTTGAGGCCCACAAGGCCGTACACGACGTGCACGCCCGCCCGCTCGAGGGCCCGGGCGAAGCCGATGTTGGCCGCCTCGTCGCCACGGGCTTTCAACTCGACGAGCGCCGCCACCTCCTTGCCCCGCTCCGCGGCGCGGATGAGCGACCGCACGATGGCGCTGTCGCCCGATGTGCGATACAGGGTCTGCTTTATGGCGAGCACATTGGGGTCGCGCGAGGCCTGGCCGATGAACTCCTCCACAGACTCGGAGAAGCTCTCGTAGGGGTGCTGGACCAGGATGTCGCCTTGGCGGATGACCGAGAACACATCGAGCGGCTCGCTGTCGCTCCCGCTCAGCCGGAGCGGCGTAACGGGCGTGAAGGGCTCCTCCTTCAGCTCCGGGCGGTCCAGGTGGTACATCTGCCACAGAGCCGTCATGTCGAGGGGGCCCCGCATCTCGTAGACGTCCTCGGGTTGGAGGTCGAGCTCCCGAGTCAGGAGGGTGCGGACCTCCTCGGTCATCGACGCCTCGACCTCCAGTCGCACCGCCCGCCCGAACCGCCGGCGGCGCAGCTCCATCTCGACCGCCACGAGCAGGTCGTCGGCCTCCTCCTCTTCGAGGGTCAGATCGGCGTTGCGGGTGACCCGGAAGGCGTGATGGGTCTCGATCTCCATCCCGGGGAACAGGGCGGCCAGGTGAGCGGCGATCACCTCTTCCAGGGCCACGAAACGCTCGCCGTCGGGCATGGCCAGGAGGCCGGGGAGCAGCGGCGGGACCTTCACCCGGGCGAAGCGACGATGCTCGGCCGCCGCGTCGCGCACGATGACGGCCAGGTTCAACGACAGGTTGGAGATGTAGGGAAAAGGGTGCCCTGGGTCCACGGCCAGCGGGGTCAGGACAGGAAAGATCTTCTCGGCGAAGACGTCCTCGACCCACGCCCGGTCGGCCTGGTCGAGCGAGGCCCAGCTCGAAAGCCGTACCCCCTGGAGAGCCAGGGCAGG
The DNA here is from genome assembly GCA_019241495.1 of Acidimicrobiales bacterium. Classification (GTDB taxonomy): domain Bacteria; phylum Actinomycetota; class Acidimicrobiia; order Acidimicrobiales; family Palsa-688; genus JAFAWZ01. Next base: position 2,341 of record JAFAWZ010000071.1, read on the forward strand.
CAGGATGTCGTCGAGGAACACGACGTCCCGGCGTCGCAGCAGCGCCTCGGTCACCTCCCGGATGGCGCTCAGCTGCTCGGTCACCGACAAACGGTCGGGCGCCGTCCCGATGCCCGCCGCCTGCTGGTCCTTGAGGCCGGCCACCCGCACCTGGAAGAACTCGTCCATGGCGGAGCTGAAGATGGCCAGGAACTTCACCCGCTCCAGGAGCCCCAGCTCGGGGCTCTCGGCCATGGTGAGGATGCGGGAGTTGAAGTCGAGGGTCGACAGCTCCCGGTTCAGGTAGTGCTGGATGGCATCGGCATCAGCAGTAGGGCTCTCCGCGGTCACAGATGCCATGACTCAGCGTATCGGGAAGCTCAGCCGGCGTACTCCTCCGGGGTGCCCAGGTCCCAGTCGAGCAGGAGGTTCTCGCGTTCCGCATCACGGATCACCCGCTCCCGGTTGCGCCGGAACTGGGGGTCGTGAGGGGGCAGCAGTAGGAGCCGAGCCAACGCCCGTTGGCGGAACTCCTCGATCACCGTGCGCTCTCCGAAGTCGGAGTCGACCCTCCAGTGCGGAGCCACGGGGCCGAGGTAGACGACGCGGACATGGCCGCGGGGAGGGGCTTGTTCTTCCTGTGTTGACATGACCGGGCCAGCCTAGGCGGACCTTCGCAAGCGGTTGGCCGCGGATATGACCGCGGCCAAGGTTGCATCGAGGATGCTGGAGTGCATGCCGACCCCCCACAGCTGGCGGCCGTCGGGACCGGAGGCGGCCACGTAGGCCGCCGCGCTGGCCTCGGCGCCCGCCGTCAAGGCGTGCTCGTGGTAGTCGTCGACCGACATCTCTATGCCGAGCTCGGCCCGGATCCCGTTGACAATGGCATTGACAGGACCGTTGCCGTGCCCTTCGAGCGTCCGGTGGTGACCGTCGACGAGGACTTGAGCCACCACGTGTGTCCCTTTTTCCCCGGAGGAGACCTCGCTCGAGATGAGCCGGATGCCGGCATCGTCGGGCAGGTAGGTGTCGGTGAACGCCTCCCACAGCTCGCCCGGCTTGATCTCCGTGCCGCTGGCCTCGGTGATGGCCTGAACGGTCTTGGAGAACTCGATCTGCAGCCCCCGGGGCAGGTCCAGGTTGTGCTCGCCACCTCCTCCGAACGAATGTGCCATGAGGTAGGCGACGCCGCCCTTGCCCGACTGGCTGTTCACCCGGATGATGGCCTCGTAGGTGCGGCCCACGTGCTTGGGGTCGATGGGCAGGTAGGGCACCTCCCATGTTTCGTAGTCGTCCGGCAAAGCATCCATGCCCTTCTTGATGGCGTCTTGATGCGAGCCCGAGAAGGCGGTGTAGACGAGGTCCCCGACGTAGGGGTGGCGGGGATGGACGGGCAGCCGGTTGCAGTACTCCGCCACCTGGCGCAAGTGGTCGATGTCGTGCATGTCGAGGCGGGGGTCGATGCCCTCGCTCATGAGGTTCAGGGCGAGGGTGACGACATCGACGTTGCCGGTGCGCTCACCGTTGCCGAACAGGGTGCCTTCCACCCGGTCGGCCCCGGCCAGCTGGGCCAGCTCGGCCGCCGCGATCGCGGTGCCCCGGTCGTTGTGAGGGTGCACGCTGAGGGTCACGGACTGGCGGTTGGGGAGGTTGCGGTGTACGTACTCGATGACGTCTGCGTAGGTGTTGGGACCGAACATCTCGACGGTGTTGGGCAGGTTGATGACCATCTTGTGGTCGCGGTCGGGATCGATGACGTCCATGACCGCAGCGCAGATCTCGACCGCGTACTCCGGCTCGGTGCCGGTGAAGCTCTCCGGCGAGTACTCGTAGCTCACACGGGTCTGGGGGACGGTCTGCTCGAACTTCTTGACCAGACGGGCCGCGCTGGTGGCGATATCGGTGATGCCGTCGCGGTCGAGGCCGAACACGACCCGTCGTTGCAAGACGCTCGTCGAGTTGTAGAAGTGGACGATGGCGTGGCGGGCGCCGGCGATGGCCTCGAAGGTCCGTTCGATCAGCTCCGGCCGGCACTGCACGAGGACCTGGATGGCCACGCCGTCAGGGATGCGGTCCTCTTCGATGATCTGGCGGATGAACTCGAAGTCCGGCTGGCTGGCGGCCGGGAAGCCGACCTCGATCTCTTTGAACCCCATCCCGACCAGCGTGTCGAAGAAGCGCAGCTTGCGAGGGGGGTCCATGGGGTCGATGAGCGCCTGGTTGCCGTCGCGCAGGTCCACGCTGCACCAGATCGGGGCGTGCTCGAGGTGCCGGTCCGGCCAGGCACGGCGCAGTGCCTTCAGCTGCTCGGCGTTGAACGGCCGGAACAGCGTGTACTTGTCATAGGGCATGTCGCATGGGGTCGGGTACTGGTAGGCAGGCATGGGGGGTCCTTTCAGGGCAACAAAAAACCTCCCGGCCCGGGGGCACAGGAGGTTTCGGCGAGCACCGATATGTGGTGCTCGCCTACATCAGAAGGAGGAGGCTGATGGTACGCATTCGTGGTGATATTACCATCGGTTGCTACCAGCGGGCGACGGTGGCCGGCGAGCTGTTGGTGATGGCCTCGCTCGTCTCGGGCCGCTCGAACACCGATTGGACAGCTACCCGGCCGGGGCCCCACATGCGCAGCCAGACCTGGCGGTAGTTGTAGCGGTTGCCGTACCAGACGACACCGCCCTGGTTCGGGTACTCGAGGTGCAGGGCCATCCCGACGCTCGGGTCCTTGTAGAGAAGGGCGGTGGGCTGGATGCAAATGGTCTCCTCCGGCTGCAGGTCCCGGATGAAGGTGTTCCCTGGCGAATGGAGGAGCAATAGGCCGGGGGCGACCTCGGCGTGGAAGATGTCGAGGTTGTAGCCGAGCGGGTAGTGCGTCTCGCGGTCGTCGCCGCTGCCTGTGATGAACCAGACGCCCGACGGCTGCCAGTCGTAGGCGACGGCGTTCGTGGCGGCGAGGAATCGATGCTCGCGCACCCACACCGCCTGACCGGGTTGGATGGGCAGGGCGACGATCTCGCCGGGCGCGTCATCGGAGAGAGCCAGGTGACCGGGGCCCTCGGCCTGCAACATGACGAGCGGCAGGCCGGCCCGCACGCGCTGCCAACCGCCCCGCATGGGCATGGGTCGGAGCCCGACGCTCGGTTCGGTCCAAAGAAGAGTGTGGTGGGTGAAGTACACCGACTCGGGGCCGCCGAGGTTGAAATCGGCGGTGGGGACGTAGGTTCCCTCGATTTGACAGGTGGACTGACCGAACTGGATGCGAGCCATGTCCTCGATGGGCGGCTGCTCCAGCCAGCGCGAGTCGCTCAGCACGGCCCGCACGTCCACGCCCGCCCCGCAGTGAGGGCAGGTGGCCCCGCTCGCGTCGCCGGGCAGCCGGCAGTAGCGGCAGACGAAGGTGCTCATTCGCTGTGGTGCCTATTCGCTGTGATGATGGACGTACATGGACTGGATGCCGACTCGCCCCGGACCGGTCATCTCGGCCAGGTACATGCCATGGCGAAGCAGGCCCGTCTTGACGTTTTGCTGCACCGTGTTCATTGTCACGCTGGAGTCCTTGTAGAGGAAGCCACCCGGCTCCACCAGGATCTTCTCCCCCGGCTGCAGCGTGCGCTCGAACACGTTGCCGTAACCATGCAGGAGCAGGATCCCCTGCTCCCCGCTGGTCACGAAACGGTCCATGTACATGCCTTCGCCGTGCATCACGTTGGTCAGGCCTTTGATGCGCACGAAGCTGTAGCTGATCGAGTGGGAGGCGACCAGGAACGCGTGCTCGCGCACGTCGAGCTCCATGCTCGGGTGCAACGGCAGGACCACCACCTCTCCGCTGGCGTCGCGAGAGAACGCCACCCGGCCCGGCCCGTGGGCGACGGAGATGACATGGGGCATGCCACCGAGCATCCGCTTGACCCCCCCGCCAGTGTTCAAGGCGGACAACGGGGTCGACTCGTCCTTCCACAGCAGTACGTGATGTTCGAAGAAAACCGAGTCGCCCGCGGCCAGGTTGATCTCCGCCACCGGGACCAGCTCGCCCTCCACCTGGCAGGTGCTGTTGGAGAAGCGGAACTCGGTCATGTCCTTCAGCCGGGGAGCTTCCTTCCAACCCGAGTCGCTCACCAGGTTGCGGGCGTCGAGCGGGGCCCCGCAGGTGGAACAGGTCGACTGTCCCTGCTCGTTCTGGGCCTTGCACCACTGGCACTCGATGCGATCCATGGAGCGGGACGGTACCAGCCACCGATCCGGGTCGACCCGGATGGGCCGGGTAATTCGGCTTTGGGACCATTGGGACGGAGTAGTTCCGCTCATGGGGACGCCTTGATGTACACTTATTTGTCTTGTCATCGTCTGGTTGCCCGGCGGGCGGCCAGGGGAAGGTCGCCAGACGATGGCTTCTGCAAATGACGGGCTGCGCGCGGTCCGGCGAAAAATTTATCAACCATATGCCCGACGCCGACGTACTTAGAAGTGCGACAAGTCGGAACTATGTGATCGGTTTCTCATGGGTTTCTCAGATGCTGGGCCAAGACTGAGCTTGGATACGACGGAGGACGATTGTGGACACGAACTGGATGGCTGAGGGCAAGTGCCGGGAGCTGCCCCCCGAGACTTTCTTCCCCAGCGATGGCGTCGGCGTCGAGGTCGCGCGCCGGATCTGCGCCGAGTGCCCGGTCAAGGCCCCGTGCCTGGAGTACGCCCTCTTCAACCGGATCGAGCACGGCGTGTGGGGTGGGGCCTCGGAGCGGGAGCGGCGTCGCATCGCCCGCCAGCGGCGGGGTCTGTCGCGCATCGCCGTCCGGGCCGACTGACCCCGACTGACCCCGACTGACCCCGACTGCCACCTGCCTCACCTGCTATCCAGGATCCTGAGGGTTTTTAAGGGCGCTTTACACCATTTCTTGTATACCAGCGCCCGCAGAACGGGCCAGCGTCCGCAAAAAGATCTAGTTGTCAGTGCCGGACCGGCCGGTCTCGTTGCGAACCTGCTCCTCGCGGGCCTTCAGCATGGCCTCCAGTTGGGCCGGGGTGAGGGTGATGGAAGGATCGGCCGCGGTGGTCGGCTGGGCCTCTGGAGGGGAGAGGGATTGCGGTGGCGGTACGACGGCGCCGCCCGCCGTCGCCTTCTCGGCGTCCTGCTCGGCCTCGTGCTGAGCCTTGCGGAACTCGCGCCCGGCCAAGCCAACGTTGCGGGCGATCTTGGGTAGCTGGCTGCCGCCGACCAGGACGATGACGGCAATGATGATGATGTAAATGCCGTCCGGGCCGACGATGTTGCCGATCATGGCCTTCAACGCTACTCCTATCCCGCCCGGTTAGCTTCGCGTCGGTGAGGCCCGGGCTGGTCGAGTGTGTCGTCAACGTGAGCGAGGGCCGCGATCGGTACCGCGTCGCAGCGCTCGCAACGAGCGGCGGCCCCCAGGTGGTCGACGTCCACACCGACGCCGACCACCACCGGTCGGTGATCACCCTCGCCGGCCCCGCAGAAGGAGTCCAAGAGGCGGCCCGGGCGGTGGCTCGGGCCACTGTCGCTTCGATCGACCAGCGCTTTCATTCCGGGGTCCATCCCCGCCTGGGAGCCCTCGACGTGGTGCCCTTCGCGGCCCTCGAGGGCTGGCCGGTGGCAGACGGCGACCTGCGCGATGCGCGGGCCGAGCGGGACCGCTTCGCCCGCTGGGCCGGCTCCGAGCTGGGCGTGCCGTGCTTTCTCTACGGCCCTGAGCGCTCCCTTCCGGAGCTGCGCCGCCGGGCGTGGCGGGACCTGGCCCCCGACTACGGCCCAAGCCATCCCCACCCCTCGGCAGGCGCGATCGCGGTGGGGGCCCGGCCCGTGCTCGTCGCCTACAACCTGTGGCTGGCGCAACCGGATCTGGCCGCCGCCCGCCGGGTGGCCGGCGCCCTGCGTGGCCCCCAGCTGCGCACCCTCGGCCTCCAGGTGGGCAACCACGTGCAGGTGTCGTGCAACCTCATCGACCCGTGGCGGGTCGGCCCCGGGGCTGTCTTCGATGCCGCCGCCAGTCAGGTCGCGGTGGAGCGCGCCGAGCTGGTCGGTCTGGTCCCACGGACCGTCCTCGCCGCCGAGCCGCCCACCCGGTGGGGACTGCTCGGCCTCGACCCATCAACAACGATCGAGGCCCGCCTGGAACAGGCGGGCCTCGACGGGGGAAGGTTCCGAACTCACGGTTGAGCGCCTCACACGCAAACTGCAGGCGTCTCCGGCGTTAGCTCGCTTCGCTGATGCCTCGGCGCTCCATGGCCCGCCGCCTGCGAATCTTGCGCCGCTCCCGCTCGCTCAGCCCTCCCCAGATCCCAAACTTCTCGCCGTTGGCCAGCGCGTACTCGAGGCAGTCCTCACGCACCACGCAGCCCCGGCAGACCTCCTTGGCCTCCCGGGTGGAGGCCCCCCGCTCCGGGAAGAACAGGTCGGGATCCACGCCCATGCAGTTGGCCTGGCGCTGCCACGTCCGCTCCGGAGTATGGAGAATCATCTGGATGAGATCGCTCACCGGGGCTCCCCTCGAAATCGCTGTGCTGATCGGTGATCTGGGCGCACCCTCCCGCTGTGGTGGTTGCACCCTTGTAATTACATGGGTGTGATACTCGTACTGTAGACGGCGAGAATCAAGGGGTAATCCGCGATTTCCGCGAGAAAATCTGCTAATCCGCCGAGCGAGACGCGGACGAAAAGCGGATCAGCCCACCAGGACGCGCCGGACGGAATCCTCGGAGTCCTCGGTGACCAACGCGATCACCTCGTCGCCGGCGTGCAATGCGGTATCGCCCCGGGGCACGACCACCCGGCGGTCCCGCACCACGGCCACCACGCTCGAGTCCCGCGGCATGCCGAGCTCCGAGATAGGCCGCCCGGCCGCCGGGCTGTCATCGGCCAAGGTCACCTCGACCAGGCCCGCCTTCCCTTCGGCAAAGTGCAACAGGCGGACCAGTGTCCCTACAGACACGGCCTCTTCCACGAGCGCGGTGATCAGGTGGGGGGTCGAGACGAACACGTCGACGCCCCAGCTCTCGTTGAACAACCACTGGTTCTTCGGATGGTTCACCCGGGCGATGACCCGGGGGACCGCGAACTCCTGTTTGGACAGCAGCGAGACCACCAGGTTGTCCTCGTCGTCGCCGGTAGCCGCCACCACGACGTCGGCAGCTCCGAACCCGGCCGCATGAAGGGTGCTCACCTCGCAGGCGTCGCCCGCGAACCACCGGAGGCCGGCCTCCTCGTCCTGGCGGTTCACGACCGCCGGATCGGACTCGATGATGAGGACCTCGTGCCCGTTGCGGACCAGGTCACGGGCGATCGACTGGCCCACCACTCCCCCGCCCGCGATGGAGACCTTCATCGAGCGGTCGTCCCCGCGGCGACCAGACGGCGGTTTATGTCGTCGAGGGCGTCGGTTTGGACCGCGAAGTACACGACATCACCCTCCTGACCCACCAGCCCGGGGGTAACCAGGCGGGTCTGCCCGCCCCGGTTGACCAGGATGGGCCGGTAACGACCACCGTCGGCCAGCTCGGAAAGAGGCCTTCCGCAGCACGCTTCGGGCAACGGGTAGTCCACCAGGTTCACCTGGCCGGTCGGGTCGGTCCAGGCCGAAGCAACCTGGTCGGGAATGAGGCGGCGAGCGACCTGGTCCACGGTCCAGCTGACGGTCGCGACGGTGGCGATGCCGAGGCGCTGGTAGATGACGGCCCGACGGGGGTCGTAGATCCGGGCCACCACCCGGTCGACCTCGAAGGTCTCCCGGGCGATGCGGGCCGTGAGGATGTTGGTGTTGTCCCCGCTGGTCACCGCGGCCACCGCACCCGCCCGATCGATGCCGGCGCGGGCCAGCTCGTCACGGTCGAACCCGAACCCCACGACCTGCTGGCCGGCGAAGTCCTCGGGCAGGCGCCGGAAGGCGTTGGCGTTCTTGTCGATCACGGCCACGGTGTGGCCTTCGCGGAGCATCCGGACAGCCAGCTCGCTGCCCACCCGTCCACAACCGACGACGATCACATGCATCGCCCAAATCCTGGCAGATTCATTCCCGGCCGGGCACCCCGCAGGCCCGGCCTCCTCCACCAGGCGGGGACCCCCAACCCCGCCGGCGGCCGTCAACCCGCCAGGCCGGGCACCCCGCAGGCCCGGCCTCCTCCACCAGGCGGGGACCCCCAACCCCGCCGGCGGCCGTCAACCCGCCCGGCCGGGGACGGCAAGCGGTGGTCACGCTCAGGCCGGGCGGCGGCGGGACCGCTTCTGCTCCAAGAAGTCCACCAGGACGTAATCACCGAGGGTCTCAGGGGTGGTGAAGAAGGCCCGGCCCCGGTTGAGCTGGGTGATCTTCTCCACGAAGGTGCGCAGGTAGCCGGTCGCGTCGAGCATGAAGGTGTTGATCCGGATGCCCTCGCGTGTAGCCCGTACCACCTCGTCGAGGGTGATCCGGATGGTCTCTGGGGCAGGCGGGTAGCTGAAGAACGGCTCGCCATCGGCCATGATGTGGGCGGTTGGCTCCCCGTCGGTGATCATGATCACCTGCTTGGTGCCGGACTGGCGGGCCAGCATGCGCCGGGCGAGGAGCAGGGCGTGCTGCATGTTGGTCCCATAGGTGTAGTCCCACGACACCTCCGGGAGCTGCTCGGCCTTCAGCTCCCGGGCCAGCTCCCCGAATCCGACCAGGCCCAGGTAGTCCCGGGGGAACTGGCTCGAGATGAGTGCGTGCAAGGCCATTGCGACCTTCTTGGCGGCCAGAAAGTTGCCCCGCATGGGCATGGACAACGACAGGTCCACCGCCATCACCGTCGATGTCGAGGTCAGCGCCTCGGTGCGCTCCACCTCGAAGTCGTCGGGCCGCAGCCGCACCGGGGTCCCCGCGCCGGCCCGCCCGACGGCGTTGCGCACCGTGCGCTCGATGGACAGGTTGAACGGGTCCCCCCACTCGTAGGGCTTGGTCTCGAAGTTCCGCTCGTGACCGACGCCGGCTCGATCCGCCACGTGGCGCCCCATGCGATCCTTGATGAGCCGGGAGAACAGGTCCGACAGGGCGTTCTGACCGATCTTGCGCAGCCCCCTCGGGGTCAGCTCGAGGCGCCCTTCCTTCTGGTCCATCAGCCCGGCCTCGGTGAGCTGGCGGGCCATCTTGGCGAGCTGCTCCAAGGAGCGGGCTGCGTCGGGGCCGAGCAGCTCACCGGCCCGCTCGATGTCCACCTCGGCCAGGGCCCCGGGGTTCGAAGCAGACGACATCATCTGCTCGAGGCGGTCCATGTCGCCGAGCTGGTTCATGACCGCGGCGGCCTCGGCGAAACCGAGGGGGTCCTGACCACTGAAGTCGTACTGGCGGTCCCAGCCCATCCGGGGGAAGGCCTGGCGCAGGTTGCCGCCGAGGCGCTCGACCTGCCAGCGCAGGTCCATGTCGTCGAGGAGGGATTCGGCCAGCTGCTGAAGCTGCTCGCGCTGCTCGGGGGACATGGAGTTCAGCAGCTGCTGCATGGCCGCCATCTGCTGGGCCATCTGCTCCAGCAGCTCGTCGAGCGACTGGGGGTTGCCGGGGAACATGTCGCCGTAGCGATCCATGAACTCCTGGAACATGCGCTCGGTGTCGCCACCCGCGTTGCGGGTCTCGAGCATCTGGTTCAGCTCGTTGAACATGTCCTTCATGCGTTGGATGGACCCCGGCGACATGTCGGACATGGCAGACGACATCTGGTTGAAGTAGCTCTGCATGAGCTGGGACCGCAGCTGGTCCATGAGCTCGTCGAAGGCCTCTCGGGCCTGGCTGCTCGTCCACTCGTACTCCTGGAGCGACTGCACCTGACCGGCCAGGTCGGGGGGAAGGAGGTCCAGCGCGAGGCGCCGCTCGGTGGCGACCTCTTCGGTGATCTCCGCTCGCCGCTCGTCACCGGACTGGCGGGCCTCCTCGGCCAGCTGATCGATGCCGGCCCGTTCCTGGTCGAGGATCTGGCGGAGGCGCTCGGCGATGTCCTCGTAGGGGCCGCCCAGCTCGTGGCGGTCGAGCATCTCCCGGCGCCGTTGGCGCAGGCGCTCCATGATGTCGCGCAGGCCTTCGATGCGCTCCCCGTTACGGTCGGTAAAACCCCGCTGCAGCAAGCGCTGGAGGGCCTGGTTCAAGTCGCCGTGGAAGAGCAGCTCGTCGGTGAGCTCGGCGAACACGTCGTCGGCGTCGAAGTCGAAGCCGACCTGGGTGCCGTCCCACTTCGAATACCGGAGGTGAGCCACGCGACCGGGAGGCGTCAGCGGGCCCGGTACGTGGCCCGGGTCCCGGCCGCGTCCTTGTTGAGCCGCTTGCTCAGATGGAGCCCTTCCACCACGAACTCGGTGCCCGACGCGAGAGCGCCCGGCGACTCGCTTCCCGCCAGGCCCGGCAACCCAGTCACCACCTCGCGCAGCCCGGGAAACCGCTCCAGGGTCTCCACCAGCCGGCCGGCCGGAACGTCGTCGCCCGCGTGCAGCACCTCCCCGGTGTCGAAGTCGGCCGTCGCGGCCCGCAGCTTGTCCCCTGGAACGGTCGCCTTGAACACCGTGACCACAGCCTGCTGCAGCAGACGCTCGACCACGTGGCCGTCACGTCCCTCGTCGATGGTCTCGACCTCGACCTTGCCCGATGTGGAGGCCGCCAGGGCGTCGAGATCGACGATGCGGGGCACCGCCTCGGTCTCGCCCAGCTTCAGGGCGCGGCGCACGGCACTGGCGACCATGGTCTCGTAGTTCGCCACGCTGAGGCGCACCGAAACGCCGGAGCGTTGGTTGATATGGGGGCTCTGGCGAGCCAGGTGGGACAACGTCGCCACGATCTCGGCCATGAAAGCGGGAACCTCGACGCGCACCCCGTCGGGGCGGATGACCGAGGCCTCCTGGTCGACGACCGCGATCTCGGTTTCGGTGTCGAGCGGGTAATGGGTTCGGATCTGGGCGCCGAAGCGGTCCTTGAGCGGGGTGATGATCCGCCCCCGGTTGGTGTAGTCCTCGGGGTTGGCCGAGGCGACGAGCATCACGTCGAGGGGCAGGCGGATCTTGTACCCGCGGACCTGGACGTCGCGCTCCTCCAGGACGTTCAGCAGGCCGACCTGGATGCGCTCGGCCAGGTCGGGGAGTTCGTTGATGGCGAAGATGCCCCGATTGGTACGGGGCACCAGGCCGTAGTGGAGGGTGAGCTCGTCCGACAGGTACCGGCCCTCGGCCACCTTGATGGGATCGACCTCGCCGATGAGGTCGGCGATAGACGTGTCGGGGGTGGCCAGCTTCTCGCCGAAGCGGTCCTCTCGGTTGACCCAGGAGATCGGCGTCTCGTCGCCCTTGTGCTCGACCAGGTCCCGGGCGTAGCGGGAGAGCGGATGGTACGGGTCGTCGAGGATCTCGGAGCCGGCGATGATGGGAATCCACTCGTCGAGCAGGCCGATGAGGCTGCGGATGATCCGCGTCTTGGCCTGCCCCCGTTCGCCGAGGAATATCACGTCGTGGCCGGCGAGCAGGGCGTTCTCCAGCTGCGGCAGGACGGTCTCGTCGTAGCCGAGCACCCCTTCGACCAGCGGCGCACCCGACGCGATGCGGCGTACCACGTTGCGCCGCACCTCCTCTTTGACCGGAACGGACTCCCAACCGCTCTCCCTCAACTGTCCGAGCGTCGCTGGGCGAGATGTCATGCGCTCACGCTACCCCTGGGCGGCGCCCAAGCCGACCGGAACGAACAGGAAAAAGAAGGTCCCCGGTAGCAGGAACCCGGTCGCTTCGGGTAAAAGAGAATGGCATTCCTTGCGCCAACCCAGAGGTCCCAAGTGAGCCCGGTCGCCCTCCCCTCTTCTGCACCGTCCCTGGCCCTCGCTACGGAGGCGGACCTCGTCCGCCGGGCCTCGAGGCAAGACCGGGGTGCGTTCCGCGAGCTGTACCGCCGCCACAGCCGGCGGGTGTGGCGCCTCGCCCAGGTCGTTGCTCCTGATCGGTCCGGGGCGCTAAAGGCCTTCTCCGAGGGTTTCGCCCGGGCGGTACGGGGCGCAGAGGTCGCGCCGCACTGGACCTTCCGGCAGGAGCTCCTGGCCGCCGTGTACCGGTCCGGGGCCGACTACGCCCCGCGGCCAGCAGCTCTATCGGCGGCCTCCGTCGAAACCTTGTTCGGAAGCCTCCCGCTGCGCTGGCGGACCGCCTTGTGGTTGAGCGAGGTCGAGGGCTACGAGCCGAGCGTCATCGCGGCCGTCCTCGGTGTGTCCACATCCATGGCGGCCCAGCTGGTCGCCCGAAGTCGCCGGGGGCTGGCCAACCGCTTCGCCCAGGCCAACGAGGAGCTGGCCGAACCCATCGGGGCCCTGCTGCTGACCCTCGCATCCTCCCCACCGCCAGAACTGGCCGAAGCGGCCGAGTCCAGATGGGCGAGCGCGCCGAGAGAGCGGGCTCCCGTCCTCGTGCCCGCCACCGCCTGGCTGGAGGCCAAGGCGGTGCGACCCATGTCGGTCGCGGTTGGGGCGCTGATCGGTCTGGCGTTGATCGGAGTCGGCACTCTGCAGCAGGGATCCACGCTGCGTTCCAACCTGGGTGGGGGCGGAGCCAACGGCAGCCTGTCAGGGAGCGTGCCGGTCCACGTTTGCTCCGGCCCCCGGTGCGCATCCTCCGGCTCGGGCACCACGGCGTCGGTCTCATTCTCTTCCGGCCCATTCCCTTCAGGCCCACTCTCTTCAGGCCCACTCTCTTCGGGCGCGATCTCCCTCAGCCCCGTCCCCGGTCCCGCCACGACGCCACCCACGAGCACCCCGGCAGGCGCCAGCGGGCCCACCCTCCCACCTGGTGGCGGGAGCAGCCCGACCCCGACTCCGACCCCGGCTCCGCGCCCGCCGGTTTCGGTCACGGGCGGCTCCACCATCCAGGTCAACCTGTTACCCACCGGCTCGGGCAGCGCGGCGTCTGCCACGGCGGGATCCGGCGGGGTCGCGGTCTCGGTGGGCGGCACGACCGTCGTCGGTGTCACAACACCCACGACCACCGTCCCGTCGATCGTCAACAACGTCACCAACACTGTCTCCGGGTTGACCAAGGGTCTCTAAGGGCGGGGCGGGCGCCGGCCGGCCCGCCGGACTACCCTGCGCCCGAATGGAACTCGGTGGCTCCTGGCGGGCAACCGAGTCGACCGACTCGGTCCGCCGCTCTCTCGCCGAGGCCGATTTCGACGACTCGGATTGGGCCGACATACGAGTCCCCGGTCATTGGCGCTCGGAGCCCGCCTTCGCCGGCTCGAACGGCCCTATCGTCTACCGGCGGCGTTTCAACGCCGAGGGGCCAGAGCAAGGTACCCGAGGCTTCCTCACGTTCTCCGGCATCTTCTACCAGGGCGACGTGTGGTTGGACGGGGAGTACGTGGGTGACACGGAGGGCTACTTTTTTCCCCACACCTTCGAGATCACCGAAGCTCTGCGGGCCCGCCGCGACCACGTGCTGGCCGTCGAGGTGGCCTGCCCCCCTCAAGCCGATCGGCGCTCCAAACGGAACCTGACCGGCGTGTTCCAGCACTGGGACTGCATCGATCCCGACTGGAACCCCGGCGGTATTTGGGCGGGTGTGCGGTTGGAAGAGACCGGACCCATCCGTATGTCGTCGCTGAAGGTGTTGTGCCGGGAAGCGAGCGCGGAGCGGGCCACCCTCGAGCTCGAGGTGGAGTTGGACACAGCCGAGCCCGGGTCGGTCCAGCTCGACACCGCGGTCCACCGGGAAGACGGCGGCTCCAACGTCGGTAGCGGGGCGGTCGCCCACCATCGACAGGATCAGACGCTCTCGGCCGGCCACAACGTCGTCCGCTGGAGGGTCGCGATCGAACGCCCCGACCTCTGGTGGCCCCGCGCCCTGGGCAGCCAACCGCGCCACGAGGTCGTCGTCGAGGTACGACCGTCGGGTCGCCTCGAAGTGAGCGACCGGCGCCGAGCTGTGACCGGGCTGCGCCAGATCAAGCTGCGCAAGTTCGTCGCCACGGTGAACGGTGAGCGTCTGTTCCTGAAAGGCGCCAACTACGCGCCCACCCGCCGAGCCATGGCCGAGGCAACCGCCGAAGACATCGAGCGCGACGTGCTGTTGGCCCGCGATGCGGGGCTCGACCTGTTGAGAGTGCATGCCCACATCGGCCGGCCCGAGCTCTACGACGCCGCCGACCGCCACGGCATGCTGATCTGGCAAGACCTACCGCTCCAGTGGGGATACGGCCAGGTGCGGCGCCAGGCCGTGGCCCAGGCCGGCCAGGCGGTGGCCCTGCTCGGGCACCACCCGTCGATCGCGCTGTGGTGCGGCCACAACGAGCCGATGGCGATCGACCCGGCACCCGGGTCCCGGGCCGGGGCCCGGGAAACGGCCCGCTTGGCCGCCGGCCACGTCCTACCCACGTGGAACAAGACGGCCCTCGACCGCTCGATCCGCCGGGCCCTGGACCGAGCCGACGGCTCCCGGACCGTCATCGCCCACTCCGGCGTGCTTCCCCACCCGGCCTGGGGCACCGACAGCCATCTCTATTTCGGCTGGTACCACGGGGAGGAGCGGGAGTTCGCCGGGATGCTGGCCCGTTTTCCGGTGGTGGCACGCTTCGTGAGCGAGTTCGGGGCGCAGGCCGTACCGGAGTCGGCCGACTTCATGAAGCCCGAAAGATGGCCCAACCTGGACTGGGACGACCTCGGAGCCCACCATTCGCTGCAGAAGCGCATCTTCGACACCCGGGTGCCCCCGGCCGAGTTCACGACCTTCGAAGAATGGCAGCGGGCCACCCAGGAGTACCAGGCGACGCTGCTGCGCCATCACATCGAGGCCCTGAGGCGCCTGAAGTACCGGCCGACGGGAGGGTTCTGCCTGTTCATGCTGAACGACTCGCAACCCGCGGTGACCTGGTCGGTCCTCGACCACGACCGGGTGGCAAAGGCCGGCTACCACGCCGTGGCCCGGGCGTGCGCCCCGGTCATCATCACCGCCGACCGACCGGCCGAGAGCTACAAACCGGGCGAGCGCTTCGAGCTGCACGTCCACGCGATCAGCGACCTGCGCACCGCTCTTCCCGACATGACAGCAGAAGCCTCGCTGCACTGGCCCGGAGGCGAACGCAGCTGGCGCTTCGAAGGCAGCTTGGACCCGGACTCCTGCAGCCGGGTCGGCCGCATCAACATGACCCTCCCCGCGGCCGCCGGACCCGGCCCGTTGGTCCTCGAGCTGGCCCTGCGCTGGCGCGGCGGGGAGGCCACGAACCGCTACACATCCGAGGTGGCGACCGTCGGCTGACGGGGAAGTCGGGGAAGTCGGAAAAAGAGGAACACGTACTCGACCTGCGAATCTCTTGTGACGTGAGCGGCTTGGGCGACAGGCGAGCGGGGTCGGCGACCTTCGTGTTCGCAGCCGAACCGATGGAAAGGCTGGAAAATCTGGCCACCCGGGGCCGGGCGCCGGTCCGGCTGGTCGCCGGCACCGTGTTGAGAATCGACGCCTGGCGGTCGCGGCCGGTTCAGGTGGTGGGCAAGACTGCGCCTGTGGCACCCTCGGCTCCCGTGCTCGACGACACTTCTTCGCTTCGGCGCTCCCCGCGGTGGGGCGCGGCCCGAAGTTGGAGCCGGTTGTCCGTGGCCATCGACAAGTGGGCTCTCGAGAACTGGGGCGGGCAGGAAGGGCTGACGCCCGCCCACCTGGAGCGGCTGATCCTCCCTCCGCGACGGGACCTGTAGTGGCCCGCTTCCTCTCGGAGGAATGGTTTGGCGAAGTAGCGGCCGCGGCCGGCACCAATGAGGCCACGGTCTGCGCGGTGCTCGAGCAGGTCGTCGAGGGCACCCCGTACGGGAAGGTCGCCTATCGGCTCGTGGTGGGTGAGCATCAGGCTCGCCTCGTCTGGCCGGTGCCCAGCGATACCGCCGCCCCCGACCTGCGCATCTCCTGCGATTGGACCACCGCGGTGGCCATCGCCAAGGGCGACCTTTCCACCCAACGGGCGCTGATGGAAGGCCGCCTCCGGGTCAAGGGCAGCACCACCCGGTTGGCGGGCCTGGACCTCGCCCCCGGCCTGGACGCGGTTCCGCCCGCCGTGCGGGCCTCCACGATCTACTGAAATCTTCACGTGTCTGGGGCATGACCGGTGAGTGAAGAAAACATGGCCAGGCCCACTTCCCGGCCGTCCGGCGGACGACTAACCTCGGCCCACACGCCACCAGGGAGGTAGGGCACGTGACTCTGTCGGAGGTAATCGACGACCAGTTCCTCACCCGTTACCGGTCTCTACTGGACGCCGAGGATGCTGCGTTCGACGAGTTGGAACACGCCTTCGAGGACGGGGACCGGATGCATTTCGACCAGGACCTCTGTGCCTGGCGGACGGCGGTAGAGAAGAAGCTGAGGTATCTCCACCGCCTCGGGGTGGTGTCTCCGCCGACCATCAGCGCCTGAAGCCTCTCCTAGAGCCCGCCAGATGCCAGGGCTCGAGGGTCGCGCCGGTTGGCTGGCCCCGGGGGCAGGGGCCTAAGTTCGGAGTCGTCGGGAGCGCCCCGCCCTCGTCGATCGGAGGCCGTAGTAGATGTCCGCTTCACCTGTTCGCGTCGCTGTAACCGGAGCTGCCGGCCAGATCGGCTACAGCCTCCTCTTCAGGATCGCGAGCGGTGCCCTGCTCGGGCCTGACCAGCCGGTGACCCTGCAGTTGTTGGAGATCACCCCGGCGCTCGGTGCTCTCGAGGGAGTGGTCATGGAGTTGGACGACTGCGCCTTCCCCCTGTTGCACGACGTGGTGGCGACCGATGACGCCAACGTCGCTTTCGGCGACGCCAACGTCGCCCTTCTGGTCGGCGCCCGGCCCCGCACCAAAGGGATGGAGCGCAAGGATCTCCTCGAAGCCAACGGGGCCATATTCACCGTCCAGGGCAAAGCATTGTCGGACAATGCGGCGCCCGACATCAAGGTTCTGGTCGTGGGCAACCCGGCCAACACCAACGCCCTCATCGCCATGCACAACGCCCCGAACATCGCACCGGAGCGCTTCACCGCCATGACCCGGCTCGACCAGAACCGGGCCAAGGCCCAGCTGGCGGGCAAGTCGGGGCGCCAGGTGTCGGAGATCACCAACATGACGATCTGGGGCAACCACTCGGCGACCCAGTACCCCGACGCCTTCCGGGCCAAGATCGGGGGACGGCCGGCCAACGAGGTCATCGCCGACGACGTTTGGATCGAACAAGAGTTCATCCCCGCCGTGCAACAGCGGGGTGCAGCCATCATCGAAGCGCGGGGCGCGTCGAGCGCGGCATCAGCCGCGAGCGCCGCCATCGACCACGTCCACGACTGGGTGTTGGGCACGAGCGGCGGAGACTGGGTGTCGATGGCAGTGCCGTCCGACGGCTCCTACGGAGTCCCCGAGGGTCTGATCTCGTCCTTCCCCGTCACCACCTCCGGCGGGAAGTACTCGGTTGTGCCGGGAATCGAGCTGGAAGAGTTCTCCCGCACCCGGTTCGATCGCTCCGTCGCCGAGCTGAGTGAAGAGCGCGACGCAGTCAAGGAGCTCGGCCTGATCGGCTAGGCCAGGCTCGCCCCGGGTTCGCGAGCGCTCAGGGCGCCGGCGGCGGGTCGGTCAGGTTCAGTGGAGATCTGGTTCAGAGGCGGTCGACGATGGCCGAGGCGAACTCCGAAGTCTTCACCTCGGTGGCTCCTTCCATCTGGCGGGCGAAGTCGTAGGTGACGATCTTCTCTGCGATGGTCGCTTCGAGAGCACGCACGATGTCGTCGGCCGCGTCCTGCCAACCCAGATGTTCGAACATCAGCACGCCCGAGAGTAGGACCGAACCCGGGTTCACTTTGTCCTGGCCGGCATACTTGGGCGCGGTGCCATGCGTGGCCTCGAAGATCCCGTGGCCCGTGACGTAGTTGATGTTCGCCCCTGGGGCGATACCGATGCCTCCGACCTGGGCGGCCAAGGCGTCTGAGAGGTAGTCGCCGTTCAGGTTGGTGGTCGCGATGACGTCGAACTCGTCGGGCCGGGTGAGGACCTGCTGGAGGGTGATGTCCGCGATGGCGTCCTTCACCAGGATCTTGTCACCTGGCTTGCCATCACAGTCGTCCCAGCCCACGGCGACGCCGGAGAACTCTTCACGCACCAGCTCGTAGCCCCAGGTGCGGAAGCCGCCTTCGGTGAACTTCTGGATGTTCCCCTTGTGCACCAGGGTGACCGACCGGCGCTTGTGACTGACCGCATAGTTGAGCGCCGCCCGGACGAGACGCTTCGAACCCGATACCGATACGGGCTTGATACCGATGCCGCTGTCAGGGCGGATCTCCCAGCCGAACTCGTCGTGCAGCAGCTCGATCAGGCGCTTGGCCTCGGGAGTCCCTTCCTGGAGCTCGAGGCCGGCATAGATGTCCTCGGTGTTCTCCCGGAAGATCACCATGTCCACCAGGTCGGGGCGCTTGACCGGTGAGGGCACTCCCTGGAACCAGCGCACCGGGCGGAGACACACGTACAAGTCGAGGATCTGACGGAGGGCGACGTTCAGGGAACGGAAACCCCCACCTATCGGTGTGGTGAGTGGGCCCTTGATGCCGATCAGATACTCGCGGAACACGTCGATCGTGGCCTGCGGCAGCCAGTCGCCCGTCTCGTTGAACGCCTTCTCCCCGGCCAGCACCTCCATCCACGAGATGCTCTTGCCGTGCTTCTTGGCCGCCGCGTCGAGAACCAGCTGCGCCGCCGGCCATATGTCGACTCCGGTGCCGTCGCCTTCGATGAAGGGAACGATCGGCTGCTCAGGGACCGACAGTGCCCCGTCGTCATTCATCGTGATCTTCTCGGGTTTCGTCGCGATCTTCTCGGCCATGCCACAAGACTACCGGGGCCGAGTGACCCCCAACCTGGCCCGCCAGCTCTTCACTAGGGGGCGATCCCTCGCCAACCTGGAGCCGGTCACTCTTGGCACTAGTTTCGAGCTTCCCGAACCGCCATAATTGGTGGGTGGGGGCAACCACGGCGCATCTGGATACGCTGGTCGGCCGTCGGGAGGAGCTGGCCGCCGCACTCGCAGCCATCGACTCCGACTGTCCCAGCGTGCTCCTGGTCGGCGAACCAGGGGTGGGCAAGACCAGCCTGGCCCACGCCGTGCTGTCCGAGCTGGCCCACGATCCTGATACCGAGATCGTGTGGTTGGTCGCTCCCGCGTCGCTACCTGTGATCCCCTTCGGGGTCTTTGCCCCTTTCGTGCCAGACGTCGGCGGCAAGCCAGGGCGGCAACCCGATCCCTTCTTCCTTCTGCAGACCATCCGCCGGGCCATCCTCGATCGAGCCAAGGACAAGCGGCTGGTCTTCGGCGTGGACGACGCCCACCGTCTCGACGGGTACTCGGCGACCCTCGTCTTCCAGCTCGTCCACGCCCACGAGGCCGGCCTGGTCGCGGCGCTACGTGCCCGGGCCGGCGCGCCGGAGGCCATCCGGTCCCTATGGAAGGAAGGGACGGCGGTACGCATCGATGTCGAGCCCCTGCCGCGTGAGGATTCGATCGAGCTGGCCCAGCGCCTGCTTCGAGACGAGCACGACCACGCCGGTCTGACCTACGTGGGAGGAGAGCTCGCGGAGGCACTCTGGCGAGCCACCCGGGGGAACCCCCTCTACTTGCGCGAGCTCGTCATCGGCGGCCAGCGAACGGGGCGGATCGTGAGAAAGGGAGACGTTTGGCGGCTGAGTGGCGAGCTGTGGGTCGGAGGACGGCTCAGCGAGCTCCTCGAAGACCGCCTGTGTCAGGTGAGCGACAGCGAACGGGACACTCTCGAGACGGTGGCCTTCGCCGAACACGTGCCCCTGCGGGTGCTGAGGCGGCTGGCGCCTCCACATGACATCGCCGCACTCCAGACAGCTGGCTTGTTGAAAGTGGAGCGGTCGCGAGGGGAACAGCTGGTCATGGCGGCCCATCCCTTGTATGGCGAGGCAGTTCGGTCCTCGATCCCTGTTACCCGGGCAGCTGAGCTCGGATTGTCGCTGGCTGGCGCGTTCGAGGAGGACAACGGCCTGGCCACCGACTTGATCCGGATCGTCTCCTGGCGTCTCGACGCCGGCGACAGGCCGGCCGCCGGCCAGATCCTCCAAGCCGCAATGCTCGCCGCCGAACGTCAGGACTGGCCGCTCTCCCACCGGCTCGCCGAAGAGGCGGTCGAGGCGGGGGCCGGGCCCGAAGCGGTGTTCGCGCTCGCCGACGCGCTACGAACCATTGGTCGCTTCGACGAGGCGCTCACCGTGCTCGGGTCACACGAGGGCGAAGGTGACGATCAGATCGCCCGGGTGGCCGTCCTGCGGGCTTTCGTCCTTTACTTCGGCCTGGGCCGCTTGGACGAGGCCGATCAAGCGCTCGCCA
>JAFAWZ010000164.1 GCA_019241495.1 Acidimicrobiales bacterium
CGTCTCCGACACCCCGAGCGGCCGCCCCCATCTCCAGCCGGCCAGGGCTGCGGCCGCCAGAGCGACGCCGACCGCGTAGCTCCCGGTGCCGGCCGGGAGGCCCTCTTCGGGGAGCAGCCCGGGCACGAGCCGGGTCGCCGGCTCGGAGTCTGTCCCCACCTCGGCCCCCAGGCCTCTCAGCAGCCACGCCGCGATCTCCCCGGCGCGGCCTGTGCCGACCGGCCCCAATCTCAAGCCGCGGAGCAGGCCGCCTGCACTCAGACCTCTACCTCTTGCAGGCGGCCGGTCTCCACGTGGAAGACGAAGCCCCGTATCTCGTCGCGGTGCGGTATCCAGATGCACTCCCGGATGCGCCGGATCGATCGCCGCACGTCGTCGGCCAGATCGGCGAAGGCGAGCGCGGCCCACGGCGGGCGGGATCCGGTCGCTTGCTCGAGATCCGACGCGAACTGCTCGTCGGTGAAGCCGAGCATGCCGCAGCCGGTGTGGTGGACGAGGACGATCTCATGGGTATCGAGGAAGCGCTGCGAGATGGCCAGCGATCGCAGGGTGTCGTCGGTAACCGTGCCGCCCGCGTTGCGCAGGAGGTGGGCGTCGCCTATCTGAAGCCCGAACAAAGCGAACAAGTCGATGCGGGCGTCCATGCACGCCACCACCGCTGCCCCCGTCGTCGGTCGGGCACTGAGCCCGGTCGGGACGAAACCGGCCGCGTAGCTCTCCGCTTTGTCCACAAACCTGTCTGCGTTGCTCATGACTGAGGGCTTAGAGCGATAGCGGCGTAAATGGCGATCCCGGTGGCCATGGCGTCCTCGTCGATCATGAAGCGGTTGGAGTGGTTGGGGGCGGGCCGGTCGACGCCGGGCGGGGCGGCGCCGAGGAAGGCTATGCTGCCGGGCACCGCCTGCAGCACGTGCGACCAGTCCTCGGCCCCCATCACCGGGCTGGGTAGCCGGCTCACCTTCTCCGGCCCGACCAGATCGTTGGCGACCGCCAGCGTGTGCTCGGCGAAATCGGCATCGTTGACCGTTACCGGATAGTTGCAGGGCATCATGTCGACGGTCGCCGCGCAGCCGTGGGCCGCTGCGGTGTCCTGGGCCAGCTCGCCCAACCGGGACAGGACGATGTCGCGCGAGGCGTCCGAGACGGCCCTGATCGTGCCGGTCATGACCACCCGCTCGGGGATCACGTTCTGGGCCGTCCCGGCGTGGAAGGTGCTCACCGTCACCACCGCGGGGTCGAACACCGGGACCATGCGGGTCACCATGGACTGGATCGAGGTCACGATCTGGCAGGCCGCCGGGATTGGGTCGAGGGCGTCGTGGGGCATCGAAGCGTGGCCCCCGCGCCCGGTCACGGTGATGGCGAACTCGTCCGCCGACGCCATGATCGTTCCGGCCCGGGTCGTGATCAGACCGCTCGGGATCATCGAGGAGACGTGCAGCGCGAAAGCCCGTTGGATCGGTCCGTAGGTGTCGAGGAGACCCTCGTCGAGCATGTGCTTGGCTCCGTCGTGTCCCTCTTCGCCGGGCTGGAACATGAGCACCACCCGGCCCTTCAGGTCCCGCCGGCGGCTCTTCAGCACCCGGGCCGCTCCGAGCAGCATGGCGACGTGGGCGTCGTGCCCGCAGGCGTGCATCCGGCCCCGGATCTCCGATCCGAAGTCGACACCGGTGTCCTCCGGCATCTCCAGGGCATCCATGTCGGCTCTCAAGAGGGTCGTGGGCCCTTCGTCGTTCCCTTCGATGACCGCAACGACCGAGCAGCAGCTCACGCCTTCGTGCCCTTCCAGCCCGAGGTCGCGCAGCTGCCCTACGACGAGCTGCTGAGTGTCGGGCAGCTCGAGGCCGATCTCGGGGTGGGAGTGGAGGCGGCGTCGTACGTCGACGGCCTGCTCCATGACCGCGCCAGCCTCTTCGAGCAGGACCGGATCAGGCATCGGTCCGGATCATAAGGCGGCGACCCGTTCGTACAACGTGGTGCGCTGCTCCAGCCGGCGCCCCAGCGGTTCGACGACGGCCTGGAAGTCGGCCTCGGTCAGCCCCTGCCCGTGGGAGGCGCCGGCGGCGCGCGAGATGTTCTCGTTCACGAGAGTGCCACCCAGGTCGTTGACGCCGGCCATGAGCAGCTGGCGCACCCCGTCGAGGCCGAGCTTGACCCAAGAAGCCTGGATGTTGTCGATCAAACCGTGGTAGGCGATACGGGCGACGGCGTGCATGAGGACCACCTCCCGCCACGTAGGCCCCCGCCGGGCTCGCCGCTGGAGGTATATGGGCGCCGCCATGTGCACGAAGGGCAGGCCCACGAACTCGGTGAACCCGCCCGTCTCTCTCTGCAGGTCACGGGTCCGGACGAGGTGGCGGGCCCAGTGGATGGGCTGCTCGATGGAACCGAACATGATCGTGATGTTGGACCGCAGCCCCACCCCGTGCGCGCTGCGATGGGCATCGAGCCACTGCCCAGTGTCGATCTTGTCGGGGCACAGCACGGCTCTGACCTCGTCGTCGAGTATCTCGGCCGCGGTGCCTGGAAGCGAGCGCAGGCCGGCGTCCATGAGCCGCCTCAAGTAGGCGGCGAGCGGCTCTCCCAGGCGCCGGGCCCCTTCTGTCACCTCCAATGCCGTGAACCCGTGCACGTGGATGCCGGGCGCCGCCTCTTTGACCGCCCGGGTGACCTCCACGTAGTAGTCCCCATCGAAATCGGGGTGGATCCCGCCTTGGAGGCACACCTCGGTGGCGCCCATGTCCCACGCCTCGCTGACCCGCGTCGCGATGTCGGACAAAGTAAGCAGATACGGCGTGCCCCGCAGGTTCAGCGAGAGGGGTCCCTTGGAGAAGCCGCAGAACCGGCATTTGAAGGTGCAGACGTTCGTGTAGTTGATGTTCCGGTTGCTGACCCACGTCACCGTGTCACCGACTGCAGCCGCTCTCAGCTCGTCGGCCAGCGCGGCGACCGCCGCCACCTCCGGGCCGCGAGCTCCGAAGAGAGCGACGATCTGGTCGATCCCCGGCTCCTGTCCGAGGCGCACCCCGGCGAGCACCTCTCCGACCCGTCCGGACGCGGCAGCGGAGCCTGGAACGAGGCGGGTCGGCGTCCCGTCGGCGCCCGAGTACCACTGGGTGGAACGACGGCCGACCAGGACCACCTCGGCCCCGTCGCCCACGTTGCGGTACTCGCCGACCTTCTGGGGGAAGACCGACCCCGGGTCGTCGCGGGCCAGGCCCTCGGCGTCGCTGCGGTCCATCACCGCGAAGCGCATCGACTCGTCCAGCCAGCGCTGGGGCTCGAGGGCGAAGGTGGGGTACACGGTCAACCGGGGGGCCAGGGTGTACCCCCGTCCCTCGGTCACTACGCGCAGCCGCTGGAGGGCCGGCCAGGGCCGCTCCGGGTTCACATGGTCGGCGGTGACGGGCGACACGCCTCCCCAGTCGTCGATGCCCGCGTCCAACAAGACCCCGAAGTCGTCCGACAGGTTCGGGGGCGCCTGCACGTGGACCGACGGGGGGAGGATGGTCCGGGCCAGGGCGATGGCCTCGATGAAATCGTCGTTCGGGCAGGGAGGGCTGCGGTGCATGCTCGTGCCCGGCTTGGGCAGGAAGTTCTGGACGATCACCTCCTGGATGTGGCCGTGCCGGGCATGGATCGACGCGATCGCCTCCAGCGCCGCCACCCGGTCCGCTCTCGACTCCCCGATTCCGACGAGGATCCCGGTGGTGAACGGTATGGCCAGCTCGCCGGCCTCTTCCAGGGTGGCCAGCCGGCGGGCGGGTGTCTTGTCGGGGGAGCCGCGGTGGGCCTTCAGGTCGTCTCGCAGGGTCTCGAGCATCATCCCCTGGCTGGCCGTGACCGGCCGCAGGGCGGCCAGCTCGGGGGGGTACAACGCTCCCGCGTTGGCGTGCGCCAACAAGCCGGTCTCGTCTGCCACGAGGCGGCACATGGCCGCCAGGTACTCGACCGTCGAGCCGAAGCCGTGCTCGGAAAGCCAGGCCCGGGCGACGTCGTAGCGCTCCTCGGGCCGCTCTCCCAGGGTGAAGAGGGCCTCGTGACAGCCGGCTTGGGCGCCCCGCCGGGCGATCTCGAGGACCTCCTCCGGCGTCAGATAGGGCGACGACATGCGGGCCGGCGCCTTGGCGAAGGTGCAGTATCCGCACCGGTCCCGGCAAAGCATGGTGAGTGGTATGAAGACCTTGGGCGAGAAGGTGACCCGGCTTCCGTGGGCCTCGTCCCGGACCGCCCGGGCCCGGCGCAGAAGATCTTCCATAGGAACAGCACGCTACAGCGCGTGCTCCGTTAGCCCGAAAGTGTCACCATCGGCGGTGTGAACCGTGTACAGAGGTACAGAGCGTGAACGGTGTACAAAGGACGAGGCCCGACGCCAGCACCGGCGCCTTCCAGGCCGACAACATCACCTCACCCATCGGCGGCAGCTCGTTCCCGCCCATCGGCGACTACGCCTTCTTGTCCGATTGTGAGAGCAACTGCCTGATCGCGCCGAGCGGGGCGGTGGAGTGGTTGTGCGTGCCCCGGCCCGACTCGCCTTCGGTGTTCGCCGCCCTCCTCGACCGGGGCGCGGGGAGCTTTCGCATCGGACCCTACGACGAGATGGTTCCCGCGGCGCGCCGCTACCTGCCCGGCAGCCTCATGTTGGAGACGACCTGGCAGACCCGCACCGGGTGGCTGATCGTGCGCGACACCCTTTGCATGGGCCCCTGGCACAACCTGACGGACAGGTCCAAGACCCATCGGCGCTCGCCGACGGACTACGACGCCGAGCACTGCCTGCTGCGAACGGTGCGCTGTGTCAGCGGCTCGGTCGAGCTGTCGATGACCTGCGACCCCATATTCGACTACGGGCGGGGCGAGGGCACCTGGCAATACGAAGGCGACGGGTACGGCAAGCTGCTCAGCACCAGCGAGGGGTCGGATGTCCAGCTGCGTATCACCACCGATCTGCGGCCCGGCATCGAGCGCCACGCCGTCAAGGCCCGGACCCGCATGGTGGAGGGCGATCGGCACTTCGTAGCCCTCTCCTGGTCCCCGTTGCCCGCCCCGGAGACCTACGACGAGGCCTACGAGCGGGTGGAGCGGACCTCGGAGCACTGGCGGCAGTGGATCACCCAGGGCGACTTCCCGGACCACCGCTGGCGCAGCTACCTGCAGCGCAGCGCCCTTACCCTGAAGGGCCTCACCTACGCGCCGACCGGCGCGCTGCTCGCCGCCGCCACCACCAGCCTGCCCGAGACCCCCCACGGCGAGCGCAACTGGGACTACCGCTATGCCTGGGTGCGCGACTCGACCTTCGCCTTGTGGGGCCTCTACACGTTGCGCTTCGACCGGGAAGCCGACGATTTCTTCTACTTCATCACCGACGTCTGCTCGAACGGGGAGGGCCTCCAGGTCATGTACGGCGTCGGGGGCGAGCGCCAGCTGACCGAGGAGACCCTGACCCACCTCTCGGGCTACGAGGGCGCCGCCCCGGTCCGCATCGGCAACGGCGCCTACAACCAGAAGCAGCACGACGTGTGGGGCGCGGTGCTCGACTCCGTTCTGCTGCACGCTCGTTCACGGAGCCGGCTGCAGGAGTCCATGTGGCCGTTCCTGAAACAGCAGGTGGAGATGGCGGCCGACCATTGGGAGGAGCCCGACCGAGGCATCTGGGAGGTGCGGGGCGAGCCTCAACACTTCACCAGCAGCAAGTTCATGTGCTGGGTGGCTCTCGACCGGGGGGCCCGCCTGGCCCGCATGTACGAGCAGCCCGCCTATGCGGAAAAATGGCAGGCCCTGGCCGACGAGATCCACGAGGACATCTGCACCCGAGGTGTGGACGGGCGAGGGGTGTTCGTGCAGCGCTACGGGTCGAACGGCCTCGACGCCTCGTGCCTGCTCATGCCGTTGTTGCGCTTCCTGCCACCGGAGGATCCCCGCATCCGGGCCACCGTGTTGGCCATCGCCGACGAGCTCACCTCAGAGGGGTTGGTGCTGCGTTACAAGACCGACGAGACCGACGACGGGCTGAACGGTGCAGAGGGGACCTTCACCATCTGCTCGTTCTGGCTCGTCTCGGCTCTGGTCGAGATCGGCGAGGTCGAGCGGGGTCGGCGCTTGTGCGAACGGCTCCTCTCGCTGGCCAGCCCCCTCGAGCTCTATGCCGAGGAGCTGGATCCCCACACCGGCCGTCACCTGGGCAACTTCCCTCAGGCGTTCACCCACCTGGCGCTGATAAACGCCGTGATGCACGTGATCCGGGCCGAGGAGGCCCAGGAGGGCGTCGCGGTGACGGTGCACGGCAACCCGCTGGGCCTGTCGGCCGGCGCCCATCCTGGCGCCGACGAGCCGGACCCGGAGTGAGGAGCCCCGGTTCGGGCGGCTCTATAGCCAGCTGGCCCTGACCCCCGCTCCACCGCCTGCATCCGACCCGCCCGAAGGGGCCCGGCCCAGCTCGCCCGCCCGGACCTGGGCCAGCAACCCGGCCACGGTAGTTGCGATCTGGGGCGCGGCGGCCGCCAGTTGGGCCGCGTCGTCGGGGCCGATGGCGTCGGCGGGGACATCGGTCCCCGCGAGGAGAGACGGCAGGTCGGTCAGCTGCTTCTCGAGCCAGCTGACCGGGTTCGAGCGGATGGCCTCGTCGTAGTCGCGCCGCCCCGGTTCCCAGCCCCGGAAGACGGGGTGGTGATGGTGGCGGTCACCGCTGCCGGGAGGGCCCTCGACCGTCTCGAGCAGATCGGCTCTCCACACCGGGCGGTCGATGACGATCGGTTGGGCGGCATAGACCGAGCCGGTACGGGGCGGGCGTTCCAGCAACCGGACCTCCAGCCGGACACCGTGCTCGGCACCGCCTTCTCCCGGGCCCGGATTCGGGTCCACGAAATAGAGGTCGGAGGCGACCACGCCCACCCGCTCGAATCCCCACGCGCAGAGCATGGACGGCACGCTACTCGGTGCGTGATAAGACGGCAGCATGCGGATCCTCGTGACCAACGACGACGGCATCGACTCGGAAGGCCTGCACTGGTTGGCCCGGGCCGTGACCGATCACGGGGACGTGACGGTAGTGGCGCCCGACCGCGAGTTCTCGGGGGCTTCCGCGTC
>JAFAWZ010000036.1 GCA_019241495.1 Acidimicrobiales bacterium
CCTGTAGTCGTTGTGGCCCCCCAACCGCACGCCCAGGGCGGCGGCGAAGGCCGCTTCGACCACCCCGGCATTGGGAGAAGGGTGAGCAGGCGCCTGGTTTCGGACCGCGGTCCAGATCGCGGCGCATCTCCTGGGTCGGGCCGCGGCCACGAGAACCGCGGCCAGGCGGGCCGGCAGCCAGTTGGCCAGGTCGTCGGCCCGGGCGCTGGCCCAGCCGAAGCGCTCGTACCTCGAGGTGTGGTGGCCGACCATGGCGTCGAGGGTGTTGACGGCCCGGTACACCAGCACGCCAGGAGCGCCCGCCACGGCGGCCCAGAACACGGGGGCGACCACGGCGTCGACGGTGTTCTCGGCCACCGATTCGACCACCGCCCGGGCGATCTCCTTCTCGTCGAGGTCGTCGGTCCGCCGGCCCACCAGAGCCTTCAACCGTTCACGCGCCTCGGGCAGATCACCGGCCTCGACCGCGCCCGCCACGTGGCGCGCCGCCTCCGTCAACGCCCGGGGCGCCACCGCCACGTACGTGCAGGCGCAGAGGACGATGGCACGCCGGGACCGGGTGGGTTGCCGGCCCCTCAAGACGGCGCCGGTGAGGGCGGCCACACCTGCTCCGATGCCGGCATAGGCCGCCCCGACGGCGCGCTGGTCGGCCCATACCAGCCGCTCTCCCGCGGTCATGGCCCGCCCGAACCCGGCGACGGGATGGCACCGCGCTGGAGGTTCGCCGAGCAGGCGGTCGAGAGCCAGCCCGGCGCCGATGGCCAACGCTCTCACCACCGGGCCGCCCCGACCAGCAGTCCCGTGGTCTCAGCGACCATGGCGGTTGCTCCCAGAACGTCGCCGGTGTAGCCACCGATCCGGCGCCGGGCCAGGACCACGACCAAGGTTCCGGACAAAATGGCCGCTCCCGCGCCAGCCAGTCCAGGCCCGATCCGCCACGCCGCGCACAGGGCGAGGGCGGCCAGGGCTCCGCCGGCGAGGGCGGGCCACCGGGTCGGGCCAGAGAACGCCGATGCCAGGCCTCCGGCGGGCCGGGCGTAGGGCTGGGTGCGGGCCACGACCGCGATCAGGGTTCTCGACAGGCACCACAGCCCGGCCAGGAGCAGGAAGCCCCTCGTCCGCGAAGCGCTGGCCAGCGCGGCCCAGCGCAGAAGGAGGACGGCTCCCGCCGCGCCCACCCCGAACGCGCCGCAGTCCGGGGCGGCCATGACCTCGAGCCGGCGATGGCGGTCCAGGGGCGGGAGGAGCCCGTCAGCGCTGTCGACCAGGCCGTCGAGATGAAGCAGCCCGGTGAGGCCGAAATCCAGGGCAACCACAATGGCCGCCGCCACCGCTGGGGTCCACGCCTGGCCGGCGGCCCACCACACCCCGCCGAGCGCGGCGCCGAGCAGGGCGCCGACCAGAGGGAACCAGTCGAGGGTGGTAGGTCCCGGCGCCTCGGACCGCCCGACGGCAGTTAGGAATGCGATGGCCGACCGCATGTCAGGCCGGCCCTGTCTGGTCGAAGTGCAGAGTCTGGTCCAGGCGCAGGGCGCGACCCGCCACGACGAGAAAGGCCACCTGGGCAATGGCGGAGACGGCCTGGTTCACGTAACCGAGCTGATCGCGAAAGCGCCCACCGAGCTCGGTGGAGGGGTGCACGCCCAGGCCGACCTCCTCCGACACCACGACGGTCGGCCCGGACCGTTGTGTCAGGCAGGCTGTCAGCTCCGTTGTGTCGACCCGGAAGGCCGGGTGGGCGGCGACCCAGGTCCCGAGCGAGTCGATGAGGACGGCGCCGTCGGATGGGACCGTGCGGAGCGCGCCGGCCAGATCGGTGCCGGCCTCGACGGTCTGCCACGCCGCCGGGCGGCGCGCCCGGTGGGCCGCGATACGAGCCGCGAAGTCGGCGTCGTCTCCCGCCACGCCGGTCGCGATGTAGTTGACGGTGTGTCCCGATGCGCCCGCGAGCTTCTCCGCGAACGCGGACTTACCGCTGCGCGCTCCACCGAGCACCAGGGTGATCATTTGTCCTTCAGAACCCATTCACGTCCTCGCGTACCTCCGGCAGGCAGGTCTCCTGGCTCCCGGATCCACTCTCCCCCGGCCTTCCCGCCCGGGGTGCCCGGGAATCCGGACCTGGCCGAGCCGTGGCCGTTCGGTGGGGTTCGCTCCCCGGTCACAGTTGCGGGACAGCCCCGGATTGGCACCGGGTTCCCTGCTCTACGGACCGTGAGCGTACTCATTATGTTGACGGCATGGCACGGGTCGAGTCCGTGGTGGTCCTCAACACCGGGCACGGGAAGGGGAAGTCGTCCGCCGCGTTCGGGGTGATGGCCCGGGGGTGGGCGCGGGGCTGGACGGTCGGAGTAGTCCAGTTCATCAAGGGAGGTAAGTGGAAGACCGGCGAACGCAAGCTCGCCGACCATCTGGGTATCGAGTGGCACACCTTGGGGGACGGCTTCACCTGGGAGTCGACCGACATGGACGAAACGGTGGCGAAGGGCCGTCACGCATGGGCGGTCGCGGCGGGGATGCTGGCCTCGGGGGAGTACGACCTGCTGATCCTCGATGAGATCACCTACGCGGTGAAGTACGGCTGGGTCGACGCCGCGACGGTGGCCGCCGGCATCCGTGACCGGGCGGGCCGCACCAATGTGGTCCTCACCGGCCGGGACGCGGCCGACGAGCTGGTCGAGGTGGCCGACACCGTCACCGAGATGCGCAAGGTCAAGCACGCCTACGACCAGGGCATCAAGGCCAAGAAGGGCATCGAGTACTAGCTGGTTGTCTGACGGTGTTGTCACACGTCTGGGCCAGACTCCCCATCCACCAGACTCCCCATCTATGAGCCGAACCGCCGACGATCCGGTCCCACCACGACTCGTCCTGAACCTGGACGAGGCATTCCGGGTGTTGGAGGCTCTGGAAGACGCCCGTCTGGCCATGCGCGAGACGGGAGTCGCTCCAGGACTGCAGGACGAGCTGGCGACTGTGATCCGGGTGATCCACGGTAGGCTCGGTTTCGAGGAAGGAGGCGTGTCGTGACCGACCCCGAGGTTCTGCTGCCAGCCGAAGCGGCGCGTCGCCTGGGACTCCCGACTCGGCTGATCATCGAAGCCATGCACGAGAAGAGACTGCCGCGGGTGCAGCTGGCTGACGGGACCCTCGGGGTGCCCGCCGATGCTCTCGAAGACTTCCAGGTGCCGAGTAGTTAAAGGGCCTCGAGCGCGGGGCTCGGGCCTAGACTGCGGAGTGGGCATGTACCGCACGCGATCCACTTGGTCGGATCGATGATCCGACTGCAGGTCGTAGATGCCTTCGCCGACCGGCCGTTCTCCGGGAACCCAGCGGCGGTAGCGCTCCTGGAGCGCTTCCCCACCGCCGATTGGATGCAGCTGGTGGCGCGGGAGATGAACCTCTCGGAAACGGCGTTCGTCGTGCCCCGGCCTGATGGTGATCACGAGCTGCGCTGGTTCACGCCGGTCGGCGAGGTCAGCCTGTGTGGCCACGCCACCCTCGCCGCGGCCCACCTTCTCGGCGGCACGGCCCGCTTCCACACCCGCAGCGGCCCGATCGCTTGCCAGCCGGCGGAGGCTGACACGGCGGACCCCCTCGTCGAGGGTCTCATCGAGATGGACTTCCCGGTCGAACGGCCCGAGGAGACCCACGTTCCATCCTCGCTCGTCGGGCTCGGCTTGCGGACGTTCGCGGCAGGCAGCCTCCACGCGCTGGCCGAGCTGGACGACGCTCAGGCCGTCCGTGACTTCGTCCCCGATCTGGCCCTCATCGCCGCCCTTCCGTGGCGGGGCCTGGCCGTGACGGCTTTGTCGGATCCTGACGGTCCTCGGGGGGTCGACTTCGTGAGCCGGTTCTTCGCTCCCAGCGTGGGGATCCCCGAGGACCCGGTGACCGGATCGACGCACTGCATGCTGGCCCCATTCTGGGCCCGCCGCCTCGGGCGTCTCGACCTGGTTGGCTACCAGGCCTCGGCTCGGGGTGGGACGGTTCACACCCGGCTGGCCGGCAATCGGGTCGCCCTGGCCGGACAGGCGGTCACGGTGTCGGAGGTGAACCTCTTGTTCGGGCCGGAGGGGGAGTGACGGCTGGCTTCGCCACCCCGCCGCGGTTTGGCTCGGCTAAGCGCCCGCCGCAGGACTAGTTGGACTAAGAGAAGGCGGCGGCACTTGCGATGTCCCAGAGTTACTGAGCACTGTCACGAGATCTTCGATTGAAAGAACAGTGCCGCCGCCTCCTCTTCGTTTACTCAATCCTGCGGCGGGCACTAACTGTGTCAACGGGCCGTTCTCAGGGCGCTCGTCTACAAAACTGGGTGACCAGCGCGCTCAGAAGCTTTCCCAAAGCCCGCGAGATGGAGAAGTGGGCGTGCCGGGCCTCGATCCCGGGACCTCTGCGGTGTGAACGCAGCGCTCTACCAGACTGAGCCACACGCCCTGGCGGTCGGCCAATCTAGCCGCAAATGACCAGGCCAACCGGCAAAGGCGGTAAGCGGGGTAAATCGCTCCCAGGTTGGCGCCGGTGACGAGTATGCTTGCACTTCGCAGCAAGGGCCAGCGTCGTCCCTTCACGCGGAACGAGTAGGACCTCTCCCCGGAAGGACGCTGATGGCTTCTCCGAGCACGCCCCTCGGGCTGTATCGGCCCGACTTCGAGCACGACGCGTGTGGCGTCTCCTTCGTCGTCGACATGCACGGCCGGCGCAGCCATCGCATAGTGCAGATGGGCCTCGACAGCCTCTGCAACCTGGAGCACCGGGGCGCGTCCGGGGCCGAGACCAACACCGGGGATGGAGCCGGGATCCTGATCCAGATCCCGGACCGCTTCTACCGGGCCTGCGCCCCCTTCGAGCTGCCGCCCGCCGGTGAGTACGCCACCGGCATCGCCTTCCTGCCCGCAGATTCGGAGGGGTCGGGGCGAGACAAGGCGGCCATCGAGAAGCTGGTGGCCGCCGAAGGCTTGAGCGTGTTGGGTTGGCGTGAGCTGCCGGTCGATCCATCCGAGCTGGGGAGCATCGCCCGGGCGGCCATGCCGTCGTTCCACCAGCTTTTCGTGGCGGGCGGGGGCAAGGACACCTTAAGCGGCGGCCGGTGGAACGGCCTCGAGCTCGAGCGGCGAGCATTCATCCTGCGCAAGCGCATCGAGCACGAGGTAGAGAGGGTGTACTTCCCGTCCCTGTCGGCCCGGACCATCGTCTACAAGGGAATGCTCACCGCCCCGCAGGTCCGGAACTTCTTCCCCGACCTCGGCGACGAGCGGGTGGACACCGCCCTGGCTCTCGTCCACAGCCGGTTCTCCACCAACACCTTCCCGAGCTGGCCCCTCGCCCACCCCTACCGTTACGTGGCACACAACGGCGAGATCAACACCCTCCAGGGGAACCGCAACTGGATGAGGGCCCGCGAGGCCCTGCTCAGGAGCGACCTGCTCCCCGGCGACATCGAGCGCATCTTCCCGGTCGTGACCCCAGGGGCCAGCGACTCGGCCACCTTCGACGAGGTGCTGGAGCTCCTTCACCTGGGCGGGCGCTCGCTCCCCCACTCCGTGCTCATGATGATCCCCGAGGCGTGGGAGAACCACCGGACCATGGACCCGGCCCGCCGGGCGTTCTACCAGTTCCACGCCGCCGTCATGGAGCCCTGGGACGGTCCCGCCTCCATCGCCTTCACCGACGGCACGGTCATCGGCGCCGTGCTCGACCGCAACGGCCTGCGCCCCTCGCGCTACTGGGTGACCGACGACGGCCTGGTGGTCATGGCTTCCGAAGTGGGCGTGCTCGACATTCCGGCATCCAAGGTGGTGCAACGGGGCCGGCTCCAACCGGGGCGGATGTTCCTGGTCGACACCTCCCAAGGGCGGATCGTGGCCGACGAGGAGATCAAGTCGGAGCTCGCCGCCGAGCACCCCTACGGCGACTGGTTGGCGGCCAACCAGATCCACTTCGACGACCTGCCCCCCCGCTTCACCTTGACCCCCCAGCACTCGTCGGTAGTGACCCACCAGCGCCTGTTCGGCTACACCACCGAGGACCTCAAGATCCTCCTCTCCCCCATGGCCAAGACCGGCGTCGAGGCGCTCGGGTCGATGGGGACCGACACCCCCATCGCGGTGCTGTCCGACCGTCCCCGGCTGCTCTACGACTACTTCTCGCAGTTGTTCGCCCAGGTGACCAACCCCCCTCTCGACGCCATCCGGGAGGAGCTGGTCACATCCATGTCGGGCACCATCGGTCCCGAGCGGAACCTGCTCGCCCCCGAACCGGCGAGCTGCAACCAGATCGTGATGCCCCAGCCGGTGATCACCAACGAGGACCTGGCCAAGCTCATGTATGTGAACGAGGACGGGACCCAGCCCGGATGGCGGGCCTTCGCCATCGATGGCCTCTTCGACGTGCACGCAGCCGAGCCCGGCGAGGCCATGCGCCGGGCCCTCGACGACATCTGCGCCCAAGTCAGCACGGCCATCGGGGACGGGGCGAAGATCATCATCCTCTCCGATCGTCACACTTCCGCGGACCTGGCACCGATCCCCGCCTTGTTGCTGGTCAGCGCCGTGCACCACCACCTGATCCAGGAGAAGAGCCGCACCCGGGTGGGTCTGATCGTCGAGACCGGCGAGGCTCGGGAGGTGCATCACATGGCCCTCCTGCTCGGCTACGGCGCGGCGGCCATCAACCCCTACCTGGCCTTCGACACGATCGCCGAGCTCGTAGCTGACGGCTCTCTGGGCCCGATCAACCCGAGGACAGCGATGCGCAACTACATCAAGTCCTGCGCCAAGGGTGTGCTCAAGGTGATGTCGAAGATGGGCATCTCCACCGTCGCTTCCTACATCGGGGCTCAGGTGTTCGAAGCCATCGGACTCAGCTCCGAGGTGGTCGACAAGTACTTCACCGGTACCGTGAGCCGCATCGAGGGCGTCGGGCTCGACCAGATCGCCCGCGAAGTCCTGGCCCGGCACAAGACGGCGTGGCCCGACCAACCCACCGAGCTGGCCCACCGCGACATCGAAGGGGGCGGCGAGTACCAGTGGCGCCGCGAGGGCGAGTACCACCTGTTCAACCCCACGACGGTGCACAAGCTGCAGCACTCGACCCGGACGAAGCGCTACGACATCTTCAAGCAGTACACCACCGCGGTGGACGACCAGGCCGCCCGCCTGGCCACCCTGCGTGGCCTGTTCCGGATCAAGACCGCTGAGGAGATCGGCCGCCCGCCTGTTCCCATCGACGAGGTGGAGCCGGTCGCCGAGATCGTCAAGCGGTTCAACACCGGCGCCATGTCGTACGGGTCGATCTCCGCCGAAGCCCACGAGACGCTGGCCATCGCCATGAACCGCCTCGGCGCCCGCTCCAACACCGGCGAGGGCGGTGAGGACTCGGATCGCTTCACCCCCGACCCGAACGGGGACCTGCGCCGCAGCGCCATCAAACAGGTGGCATCGGGGCGCTTCGGCGTGACGAGCGAGTATCTGGTGAACGCCGACGACCTGCAGATCAAGATGGCCCAGGGGGCCAAGCCGGGTGAGGGAGGCCAGCTTCCCGGCCACAAGGTGTACCCCTGGATTGCCCGGACCCGGCACTCCACCCCCGGCGTGGGCCTCATCTCCCCCCCGCCCCACCACGACATCTACTCCATCGAAGACCTGGCCCAGCTGATCTACGACCTGAAGAATGCCAACGACCGGGCCCGCGTCCACGTGAAGCTGGTCGCCGAGGTCGGCGTCGGCACCGTGGCGGCAGGAGTGAGCAAGGCGCACGCCGACGTCGTGCT
>JAFAWZ010000331.1 GCA_019241495.1 Acidimicrobiales bacterium
CAGCCTGGCTGCCTTGGTCCTCGGCGGCTTGGTGGCGGCTGCCACGGCGTCCCCCCTGCCTCTCGTGATCCTCCTCCTGGCCGGATCGCCAGTGCTCGTGTTCCTCGTGGTCGAGCAGAAGCTGGCCCACCAATCGGAGCAGTGGCAGCGCGACATCGCCCGGGAGATCCCCGTCATGAGCGAGCAGCTGGCCATGCTGCTGAACGCGGGCTTCTCGTTGGGGGCGGCCCTGGGTCGCATGGCGGAACGGGGCCGTGGTTGCGTAGCCCTGGACATGGCCCGGGTGGTGAACCGGGTCCAACAGGGTCTGACCGAGTCGGCTGCTCTGAGCGAGTGGGCCGAGCTGGCCCGGGTCGACGCGGTGGATCGCCTGGTGGGGGTGTTGAAGCTCCATTCTGATGCAGCCGAGCTCGGTCGCCTCATATCCGCCGAGGCTCGCCAGGCGCGCCGGGATCTCCACCGGAAGACCGTGGAGCTGATGGAGCGGCGCTCGCAACAGGTATGGGTCCCCGTGACGGTGGCCACCTTGGTGCCCGGCGCCATCCTCCTGGCCATTCCATTTCTCGCTGCCCTGAAACTGTTCGCCAACGCCTGAACAGAAATGTCCGGGACGCGGCTTTCACGAATCTCCTGGTCAGAGCTATTTAGAACAACGATGTAGTTTGATTATCTTTCACTCATGACTGTCAAAAAGATTTACTACGCCGGCGGCCGGGGCCACAGGAAGTCTGACGACTTACCCGATGAACGCGGAGAAGGAGTCATCTCGACTGCCATCGCGGTGCTCGTCATGGCGTTCATCGGGGTCGCCATGTGGGTCGCGTTCGATGCCACCTTCAATCACGCCGCGACCCATGTTGATCGCCAGGTCAACTGCATCGGCCAGTCCGACACCAGCTGCTGAGCGGTCCCGCCGGGGCCGCTCCAAGAAGCTGTCGCAAACCCGCGGAAGAGAGAAGGCGGCGGCTCGTCTTTCACCAACTCTCGCCTCCGCTCGCACCCCGGGGATCGAACGAGCCGCCGCCTTCTCTCCGAGGCGGGCGTCGCCATCGTCGGGACCCTCTTGGGGTTCCTCATCTTCATGGTCCTGCTGCTGTTCTCGGCCCAGGTACTGATCCACCTCTACGCCACATCGGCCCTGACCTCGGCAGCCACCCGGGCGGCCGAGACGGTGGCTCAATCGAGCTCCCCCGTGGCGCAAACGGCGGAGGCCGAGGCGGCGGCCCGGGCCCAGCTCGGCTCATTCGGGGCGACCCGCACGTCGTTCGACTGGAGGGAAGTGGACTCTCAACAGGTGGTTCTCCAGGTGACCGGCCGGACTCCCGGCTTGGTGCAGTTCGTGCCGGGTTGGCAGACGATCACCCGCACGGTGACCGCGCGCACCGAGCGCTTCCGGTGAGAGCGAGGGCACCTCGGGGTGAGGAGGGCTTCGTCGGTGGCTTCGCCGGCTTGCTGTTCGGGATGTTGTTGTTCGTCGCCGGCACCCTCCTGGCCGCCTACGCGTGGGGCGTGGTCGATACCAAGACGGCGACGGCCGAGGCGGCCCGCCAAGCGGTCCGCACCTATGTCGAATCATCCGACGCAGCGCGGGCCACGGCAGAGGCTGACCAGGCGGCGGACGACGCGCTCACGGGGTATGGCCGTGACCCCGGCCGGGCCCGGGTGTCGATCTCGTCGGGCCCGTTCCTACGCTGCGCCCGTGTGACAGTGACAGTGACATATCCAGCTCCGCTGTTCTATCTCCCGTTCGTCGGTCGTCTAGGGAGCGGCCAGGCGGTGCAGGCCCTGCACTCGGAGCTGGTGGACCCCTACCGGAGCGGTCTGGCCGGGGTCGCGACGTGCTGAGGGGCCGAGACGCCGGGGGCAGCGTCTTGGTCCTGGTTCCCTCCGGCTTCTTGGTCCTGATACTGCTGTCTGCCCTGGCAGTTGACAGCGCCGTCGCCTACCTGGCCCAGCAGCGATTGCACGATGCGCTCACCGCGGCGGCCAACGACGCCGTTGCGGCCGGCCTGGACAATGGCACCTTCTACGCCGGAGGTGCTCTCACCCTCGATCCGGCGACCGTCCAGCGGGCCGTGTGCCAGACCATCGACGCCCAGCGCGCCAGCGGGTTGCAACAGCTGAAGGTCGCGGTGGCGATCAGCGGCCTGTCGATACAGGTATCGGGTTCCGCGACGGTTAGTGCCGTGTTCGGCCGAGCCCTCCCCGGGTTCGGACACCGGTCGGTGCGCTCGACGGCGGGCGCCACCCTCGCCGCTTCTACCTCGTCGGCTGCCGCTCGGTTCGGCCCCCCGACGGTCCTGCGCTGTTGAAGGCCCAGAGCTTGTTGAAGGCCCAGAGCTTGTTGAAGGATCAGAGCTGGCGAGCCAGAGCGAGAAGTGTGTCTCCCGCAGCTGTCAGGTCGGCTTCCACCGAGCTGCCGGCTACCCCCGTCGCCCGCAGGTCGCCGAGCGCGGTTATCAGCTCGTCGCGGGCGGTCGCCCAGAGCCGGGCCACGGCCGGGTCCGGTGCGGTAGGGAGCCTCTGGGCCCGGCTCAGATTGCGGGCCAGATCCGACCAGGCGGGCGAAGACACAGGGGCCGGTGTCTGCTCGAGCACCGCCACGTCGTTCAGCATGAGCTGCACCACGGGGGCGGCCCGAGTGGTCCACGCCGTTTCGGGGGAGGTGTGTTGGCCCGGCGGAGCGAAGAGGGCTGCGAGCAGGGCGACCAGAGCGACCGCCAGGACTCCCTCGGTCAGACGCGGCCACCTCAGCCAGAGGGTCGCTCGAAGACGCGAGGCCCGGTAGCCGGGTGGGGCGGGCGGCGGGGCCGTGAAGGCCGCACCCCCTCGCAACGGCGAGACGACAGTGCGAGCCGGGCCTAGCCGCCGCCGGCGCACCGCCGGCCGGCCCCATGCGCCGGTCGGCACCGCGGGTCTCGGATGGCTCTCTGCCTCTCGCCGGTCCCGAGCAGCTGGGCGGTCGTCACAAGGCGGGAGGGGCGGGGGCCAGGGCCCTCCGGGGTGCGGATCGAGCGACACGTCAGCCAGGATCCCCAAGCTAGGTTCCGGGCCGACCGGTATGGCGGAGCCCGACCGCTCCGTGCAGCAGAATGGCGGTCCCATGCGATTGGTCATCGCGACCTGCACGGTCGACTACGCGGGCCGGCTTTCGGCCCACCTGCCGCTCGCCAAGCGGCTGTTGATGGTCAAGGCGGACGGCTCTGTGTCGGTCCACTCCGACGGCCAGGCGTACAAGCCGTTGAACTGGATGTCGATCCCGTGCGAGCTACGAGCCGGCCCGGATCAGTGGGTGGTGACAAACCCGAAGGGCGAGACGCTGACCATCAGCATCGAGGTGGTCCATCTCGACATCGAGCACGAGATGGGAGACGAGCCCGGCCTACGCAAAGATGGCGTGGAGGCCCACCTGCAAGAGCTCCTGGCCGCCCGTCCGGAGGCCATCGCGGCCGGGCTGAAGCTGGTCCGCAGGGAATACCCGACCGACATCGGCCCGGTCGATCTGCTCTGCCGCGACGCCGAGGGCCGGGCCGTGGCCATCGAGATCAAGCGCCGAGGCGAGATCGACGGCGTGGAGCAACTGGTTCGCTACCTCGAGCGGCTCGACCTGGACGGCCGGCTCCGCCCGGTTCGCGGTGTGTTCGTCGCCCAAGTGATCAAGCCCCAGGCTCAGGTCCTGGCCGCAGCTCGGGGGATCGGCTGTGTGGAGGTCGACTACGACGAACTGCGTGGGCTCGACACCGGCCGGCTGACGCTGTTCTAGTCGTTCTGGCCACCCGCGGGCTGGCCGCATCTTTTTTGCGGACGCTGGTCAGTGCCTGCGACCGCCCAGTGCCGTCAAGCAGTGTCGCAGGCGCTCGTCACGAATTGGAGATGAGCTCCCGCAGAAGAGCGAAGTGTCCACAAAAACGCCGGCCCGATAACAGCGAGGGGAAGCCGAGCCTAAAGAGGCGCCGCCGGCCCGGCCACCCCGGCCCGCAGCCCGCACAGCAACGCCCCGGCGACGACCGCGGCGGTCTCGGTTCGAAGCACGGTCGGCCCGAGGCCGACCGACGGAAAGCCGGCGGCGGCCGCCGCCGACCGCTCAGCCTCCTCCCAGCCCCCCTCCGGCCCGACGAGGAGCATGGGCCGCTCGAGCGACGGAGGCCCGCCCCCAGGCACGCAAAGCGCGCCCGAGCCCACCAACGACGAGAGACCGACCATCCCCTCCACCACCGGCAGCCAGCACTGCCCGCTCTGCATAACCGCGGCGCGGGCCACCTTGCGCAACCGGGCCAGGTGGGATTCACCCCGTCCCGCGTCCCACCGCACCACCCCCCGGGCCGTCGACATCAGCACGATCCGGTCCACCCCGAGCTCGGTGAGCTTCTGCACCGCCCACTCGGGGCGGTCCCCTTTGACCGGGGCGAACGCCACCGTCACTGCAGGAGTGGGCCGGGGCACGAACGACACCTCGGCTGCAGGTACGAGCGACGCCGATCCTGAGAAGGCGCACTCCCGGCACGAACCCGCCCCGTCGGTAACGGACAACATCGATCCGTCCCGCAACCGCAGCACCTTTCGAAGATGGTGGAGATCCTCGTCGTCGAGGACCGGAGCAGCCACATCGGAGACCACGGCGTGGACGGCCAAACGGGTGACCCCTATTTGAAGGCGCTGCGCAGCTTGTGCATCAGACCCGGGTCGGGAGCGTCGACCGCCTCACCCCGCAGCTCGGCCAGCCGCCGTATCAGCTCCTCCTGCTCCTTGGACAGGTCCTCGGGCGTGTCGATCATCACCGTGACGATCAAGTCGCCCCGGCCCCGAGCCTGGAGGTGGGGCACCCCCCTCCCCCGCAGGCGGATCTCCCGCCCGCTCTGGGTCCCGGCCGGCACCACCAGCTCCTCGTCACCGTCGAGGGTCGAGAAGTCCACGGTCGTCCCGAGCGCGGCCTGGGTCATGGCCACGTGCACGACGGCGAGGAGATCGGCACCCCGCCGGGTGATGGTGGGATGGCGCCGGACGCGCAGGTGGACGTAGAGGTCGCCCGGCGGGCCGCCTCGCAACCCTCCCGCACCGCGCCCCGGTAGGCGCAGGGTCGAGCCCTCGTCCACCCCGCCCGGCACGTCCACCACGAGGGTGCGCTCCTCGCGCCGCCGCCCCTCTCCTCGGCAGCCCGGGCAGGGAGAGGTGATCTCCTCCCCGGTGCCGGCGCAACGGGGGCAGGGTGTGGAGGTGACCATCTGGCCGAGGAAGGACTGGCGCACCCGGCGCAGCTCCCCGGTCCCGCCGCACTGGCCACAAGAGATGGGCGTGGTGCCCGGGCGGGCCCCCGAGCCGAGGCAGGTCTCGCAGGTCTGGGGCAGGCGGACGGTGAGCTCGTGGTGAGCGCCGAAGACGGCTTCGGCGAACTCCAGGACCACGGTGGCCTCGGCGTCCTCCCCCTTGCGGGGCCCGGTCCGGGCCTGGGCCGACGAGGCGCCGCCCATACCGGCACCACCGAAGAAGGCGTCGAAGAGATCGCCGAAGCCGCCCCCACCGAACCCGGCGAAGGGATCGCCGGCGCCGGGCCCCGTCCCGGCCGCCCCCGAGCCGCGCACCGCCGACGCGCCGAACATGTCGTACTGGCGGCGCCGCTCTGGGTCGCGCAGGGTCTCGTAGGCCAGGTTCACCGCTTTGAACCGCTCCTCGGTGTGCGGGTCGTGCGGGTTGGCGTCGGGGTGCAGCTCGCGAGCCAGGCGCAGATAGGCGCGCTTGATCTCGTCGCCTGATGCGTTCCGGGACACGCCGAGCAGCTCGTAGAAATCGTCTGTACCGGCCACGGGGGGAGGCCTACCTTTCTTCTGGTCCCATGCTGAGCGCCTGGCCTAGCCGCTTGCTCACAACGGCCACTGCGGCGAGGGTCTGCTCGTAGTGCATCCGGGTGGGGCCCAAGATGCCGAGCGTCCCGGCCGGCTCGCCCTCGATCTCGTAGGGCGCGACGATGATCGAGCAGTCGGCGAGGGGCTGCACCCCGTGCTCGGCCCCGATGGCAACCGACAGGCCCCGGTCGAGGACGTCCTTGATCAACGTCACCACCACGTACTGCTGCTCCAGGATGTCGAGCACCTGCCGGATGGTCCCGACCGCGTCGAAGGCGGCCGCCATCCGCGACGCCCCGCCGACGAACACCTGTGCTTGATGCTCGCCCTCAGGCGGCTGGTGGTGCAAGGCCAGCACCGCCTCGGACACCAGAGCATCGACTGCCGCGTCGTCACACGACGGCACGTTCACCATATGGCCCAGGTTCTCGCCCATGAGGTAGGCGGACAACCGGGCCGTCGCCGCCGAGACCACCGCCTCGTCGACGGCCACCTCCGAAGCGACCTCGATCATGCGCTTCTCGATCGCCCCGCTGGCCAGCACCACGACCAACAACACCAGCCGGGGCGCCAAGGACACCAGCTGTATGGACCGGATCCGCGCCGGGTCGTCCGCCTCCCGGATCACCACCGCCGCATAATCGGTCAAGCCAGCCAGGAACCTGGAGGTGTCGGACAAGAGGCGCTCGAGCTCGCCGTGGGCGGTGGCGAAGAAAGAGCGGACCTGTTGAGACTGGGCCGGATCCAGGCGGCCACCCCGCGGCGCCAGGGAGTCGACGAAGAACCGGTAGCCCTTGTCGGTCGGGATCCGGCCTGCGCTGGTGTGGGGCTGGGCGAGGTAGCCCTCCCGCTCCAGGGCGCCCATGTCGTTGCGGACCGTGGCCGGTGAGACGGCCATGCCGGGTATACGCGCCACCGAGGCCGAACCGACCGGTTGGGCGGTTTGGATGTATTCCTCCACGACGGCACGGAGGATGGCGGCTTTGCGGTCGTCCAACACTTGGCACTCAACGATACCGAGTGCCAATAATCAATGAGGAGCCCTCTACTCCTCCAGCCGCAGGGCCTGGATGAACGCCTCTTGGGGCACCTCGACCCGGCCGATATTTTTCATCCTCTTCTTCCCTTCCTTCTGCTTTTCGAGGAGCTTCCGTTTGCGGGTGATGTCACCGCCGTAGCATTTGGCCAGCACGTCCTTGCGCTTGGCTTTGACCGTCTCGCGGGCGATGATGCGCCCGCCGATGGCCGCCTGGATGGGCACGTCGAACAACTGACGGGGGATGAGGGAGCGGAGGCGCTCGGTCATGCGCCGGCCGTACTCCTGGGCGGCCGAGCGATGCGCTATGGCGGAGAAGGCGTCCACCGGCACCCCGTTCAGAAGGACGTCAATTTTGACCAGGTCGGCCTGGTCCCAGCCGGCCGGCTCGTAGTCGAGGGAGGCGTAGCCCTTGGTCCGGCTCTTGAGGGCGTCGAAGAAGTCCATGACCACCTCGGCCAGCGGGATCCGGTAGACGAGCTCCAGCCGTTCGGGCGAGAGGTACTCCATCCGGACCATCTCGCCCCGGCGGGCCTGGCACAGCTCCATCAAGGTGCCTGTGTACTCGGTGGGGGTGAGGATGGTGGCCTGGAGGTAGGGCTCCTCGATCGACTCCAGCTTCTGCGGTTCGGGCATCTCGGAGGGGTTGTGGACCTCGACGACCGACCCGTCGGTCAGGTGGGCCCGGTACTCCACCGACGGGGCGGTGGCGATCAGGGACAGGTCGAACTCCCGCTCCAGGCGCTCCCGCACGATCTCCATGTGCAATAGGCCTAGGAAGCCGCAGCGGAACCCGAAGCCGAGCGCCCCGGACGTCTCCGGCTCGTAGGTCACCGAGGCGTCGTTGAGGCGGAGCTTCTCCAGCGCCTCGCGCAGGTTGGAGAAGTCGTCGCCCTCGACCGGGTAGAGCCCGCAGAACACCATAGGCTTGGGATCCTTGTAGCCCTCCAGCGCGGCGGCGGCCGGGCGGGCGGCCGAGGTCACCGTCTCGCCGCTGCGCGCCTCGCCCACGTCCTTGATTCCCGCGATGAGATAGCCCACCTCGCCCGGGCCGAGCTCTGCGACGGGAACGCTGGCCGGGGTGCGAATGCCGATCTCCTCGACGTCGTGGGTGCGGCCCGCCTGCATGAACCGGAGCCGCTCGCCCGACACCAGCCGGCCGTGCATGACCCGAACCGCGCTCACCACCCCCCGGTACTGGTCGTAGTAGCTGTCGAAGATGAGGCCCTGCAGGGGCGCGGCGGCGTCGCCCCGGGGAGGCGGGATGCGCTCGCAGATGGCGTCGAGCAGGTCCGCCACCCCCGCGCCGGTCTTGGCCGAGATGCGCAGGATCTCGTCGGCGGGCAGGCCGAGGACCTTCTCGATCTCGGCCGCGTAGCGGTCGGGGTCGGCGGCGGGCAGGTCGATCTTGTTCAGGACGGCGACGATCTCGAGGTCGTGCTCCAGCGCCTGGTAGGCGTTGGTGAGGGTCTGGGCTTCGATGCCCTGGGCCGCGTCGATGAGCAGGACCACGCCTTCGCAGGCGGCCAGACTGCGGCTGACCTCGTAGCCGAAGTCGACGTGGCCGGGGGTGTCGATCAGGTGGATCGTGTGGCCCTTCCAACGCACCCGGACGTTCTGGGCCTTGATGGTGATGCCCCGCTCCCGCTCGATGTCCATCGAGTCGAGGTACTGCTCGCGCATGTCGCGGGCGTCGACCGCCCCGGTCAGCTCGAGCACGCGATCGGACAACGTCGACTTCCCGTGGTCCACGTGGGCCACGATGCTCAGGTTCCGTATGTTCTCTAGGTTCAATTCGGACAAAGGGGTAGCAGCGCGACCGGCACGTCTATAATTCTGGTCCAACCCCCTGCGCTGGCACGCGACCACATAGGTTTTGGCACATAGGGTTTTGGCACAAGGGTTTGGTGCAATATCTCAACGGGGGAGCATGCCGACAGATGGTTGATACAGGTTACGGGCCGGCAGTGACGGTGTCGGCATCCTACGGTGCCGGGGGGAGCGTCATCGTCCCCCGGCTGGCCGAGGCCCTCGGCCTGCCGTTCATCGACCGGCTCATCGCGGCAGGAGAGCTTCGCTCCCAAGAAGGCCTGGCCAAAGGAGAGCGGGAGACGACTCCGACCGGGCGTATCCTCAGCTACTTCGCCCGGGCCGCCAGCGTCGGGACCGTGATGGTCCCCGATCCCGACGTCGACGACGACGAGGCCATCCGGGAGAAGTCCGAAGCGGC
>JAFAWZ010000212.1 GCA_019241495.1 Acidimicrobiales bacterium
GAGCGCCCACATGGCGGCCGACGATGGAGCAACCTGGCCTAGAGGTTGACGTGGCCCACCGGCAGCGTGGCGAGAAGGCCGAGCACGGCGGCGGAAGCGATCAACACGGCCAGGCCCTGCACGACCTGGACCAGCTCCGAGGGCCTACCCCACGAGCGGGGCGTCACAACCAGGCCGAAGCACACCGCGCCTCCGACCACCAGGCCGCCCAGGTGGGTCTGCCAGCCGACACCGGGCACGGCGAAGCTGAATATGACGTTGATGACCAGCA
Organism: Acidimicrobiales bacterium; assembly: GCA_019241495.1. Taxonomy (GTDB): domain Bacteria; phylum Actinomycetota; class Acidimicrobiia; order Acidimicrobiales; family Palsa-688; genus JAFAWZ01. The sequence goes on from JAFAWZ010000212.1 coordinate 272, forward strand.
GCCCGGTGATGCTCTGCACGTCCCAGTGCCGCAGCCGGGCCAGCACGTAGTAGGCGCCCATGACGCCGAAGATGGCACCGGACGCCCCGACCCCCGAGTGGTTGATCGGGGCAACCAGCTCGAAGCAAACCGCCCCACCCACGGCAGACAGGAGGTACACAGCCAGGAAACGCACCGGCCCTATCTCGGCTTCGACGGCCGGACCGATTATGGCCAGGGTCAGCATGTTCAAGATGATGTGCTCGGGTCCGGTGTGGAGGAAGGCGTTGGTGATGAGGCGGTACCACTGATGGCGGTAGTGCACCCCGTAGGGCCAGATGCCGAAGCGGTTCTCGGCCTGAATGAGGTTCGTTTCCTCCCAGATGAAGATCACCACGTTGACGACGATGAGCGCCACCACGACGGGCGTGATCCGAGTCGCGCCGAGGCGGCCCGGGCTGCGGGGCCGCCAGCGGATGGTCGGCGACAGCCGGGCCCCTTCCCGCACGCACCTCGTGCACTGCCACCCGACGGGCGCCTCGCGCATGCAATCGGGGCAGATGGGCCGGCCGCAACGCCGGCAGATCGATCCGGCTACCCGGTCGTCGTGCATGTAGCAGCGGGGTGGGGCGATCGGCCCGATGCCAGAAGGGTCGGGGCTGGACACCTGCCCATACTTGCCTATGGTGCGCCGGGAGTAGCGGTCGGAGTCGCGGCGGAGGACGACGGCACGTTCCAGCGCCGTATGACCCGGTCCTTCCTCGACCAGCCGAGCTCGGACCACGTCGCGGTGTCGAGGTCCAGCCCGCGGCCGCCGGCGGCCGGGCTGCCCACCCAGCGGGCTCCGATGACCCGGCTGAAGTGGCCGTGACCGACCAAGGCGACCCGTGAGGCCCCAGATCCGAGGACCCCGGCCAAGAAGCGGTCGGCCCGACCGCCGACGTCGGCTGCCGTCTCCCCGTCCGGCCACGGTCCGTCCCAGATAGTCCATCCCGGCCAAGTGACCTGGATCTCAGGAGTGGTCAGACCTTCCAACGCCCCGTAATCCCATTCCCGCAGGTCGTCGGCCACCTCATAGGGGATCAGGCCGGCCAGCTCCGCGGTCTGCTGGGCCCTCCGACGGGGGCTGCACACCACCAGATCGAGATCGAGCGGGTCCATGACCGGGGCGAGCGCTCGGGCCTGCTGCTTCCCCCTCGGCGTGAGCTCGACGTCGGTGCGGCTGGTGTGGCGGCCGTCTCGGCTCCAGGCTGTCTCTCCGTGCCTGACCAGCCACACGCGCGGCGGGCCGTCGTTCACGGCATCAGGCTCTACGGGATGAGAGCTCAGGCGTCGCGCCGTTGCAGCAGGAAGTACCCCAAGGCGAGGACGATGGCGGTGAAGAGGGCCATCTCGCCCAGACCGAGCCAGGCCGACAAGGTATGGCTGTCGCGGTGGATCACCATGATCTGCTGGCCGGCGTTCGCCGGGTAGGCGCCGACGGGCCAGTACTTCTCGATCGGCTGGTTCCACGAGTTGGGCAGGGCGTTGGCGACCAACGGCAGGATGAAGATCAGGCCGACGATGACCGCGATCGCCGCGGCTGCTTGGCGGAAGATGAGCGCGACGGCACTACCTAGGACCCCGCTCAAGGCCACGTAGAGCCCGGTCCCGATGACCACCCGCAGCACGAGGTGCTGGTGGAGGCTGGCCGAGGGGGCCTGGCCGTGGATGAGCGCCTGGCCGAGCGCGAAGGCGGCGAAGGCGATGGCCTCGGCCATCGCCACCGTCACGGCGCTGAACACCACGAGCTTGGACAACATGAGCCGTCCCCGACGCGGGACGGCGGTCAGGCTGGTGCGGATCATGCCGCTCGAGTACTCGCCGGTGACGACCAGCACGCCGAGCACGATGAACGCCAGCTGGGTGAGCTCGAGTGGACGGGCGCTGTACTGGACGGGGTTCCAGTCGAAACGGACGCTGGGGTCGGTGTGGTAGCGGGCGGCGCGCAGCCCGCAGATCAGGGCGGCCAGGCCCACCCCGAGCAGGGCCGCGACGAACAGAGTCCAGTAGGTGGACCGCACAGATCGGAATTTCGTCCACTCGGAATGGACTGCGTCGACGAAGCCAGCGGGCCGCGCCGCGAGTCGGGCCGCCGGCGCCGGCCGCTCGGCCACCGCGACCATCAGGCCACCCGCCCGCTGGCGTGGAACTCGACGCTGTCCTGGGTCAATTCCATGAACGCTTCCTCCAGTGAGGCGCGGTGGGGGGTGAGCTCGTGCAGGATGACGGCGTGCTGGGCAGCCAGCTCGCCGACCTCGGGCGCGCTCAACCCGACGATCTCGAGGGCGCCCCTGTCGACCTCCACCGTTGCGCCGGCCTGGCGCAGAGCGGCGGTCAACTCGCTGGTTTGCGGAGTGACGACCCGCACGGTGCCCTTGGAGCTCGAGTCGATGAAAGATGTGATGCTCTCGTCGCGGATCAGCCGGCCCCGCCCGATGACGATGACGTGGTCGGCGATGAGGGCCATCTCGCTCATCAGATGGCTGGACACGAAGACGGTGCGACCCTCGCTGGCCAGGTCGCGCATGAGCCGTCTGACCCATGCGATGCCCTCCGGATCGAGACCGTTCACGGGCTCGTCGAACATCAGCACCTTGGGATCGCCGAGGAGAGCGGCGGCGATACCCAGCCGCTGGCTCATGCCGAGGGAGAAGGCCCCGGCTCGGCGCTTGGCAGCGGTCTCGAGGCCTACGATGGCCAGCACCTCGTCGACCCGACTGACCCTGATCCCGTTGCTCTCCGCCAGGCAACGCAGATGGTTGAACGCGGAGCGGCCCTGATGGAACGCCCTGGGGTCGAGGAGCGCCCCGACCTCGCGCAGCGGGGCGGGAAGGTCCTCGTAGCAACGGCCTTCGACGGTTACACGCCCCCGGGTCGGCCGGTCGAGACCGAGGATCATGCGCATCGTGGTCGTCTTGCCCGCCCCGTTCGGTCCGAGAAAGCCCGTGACCAGCCCCTCGCGCACTTCGAAGCTGAGGTCGTC
>JAFAWZ010000286.1 GCA_019241495.1 Acidimicrobiales bacterium
GCAGGCTAAGACACACGGAGGGATCGCAATGGACATCATCAACTTGGGTTTGGCCGACGGACTGCCGGCGGTGGACTGGGCCGATGTCGTGGAAAAGCTCGATGCCGGATCGCCGCCGGCTCCAGACGCCCACAACGCTCGCACGACTTGGCTCTCAACGTTGAACGAGGACGGCAGCCCGCACGTGACTGCGGTCGGCGCGCTGTGGCTGGACGGATGCTTCTGGTTCCAGACCGGAACGGTTACCCGCAAAAGCCGCAACATCGCCCGCGACCCGCGCAGCTCGATCGCGGTGTCGATCCGCGACGCAGATGTCGTCGTCGAGGGTGAAGCAGAGGGGGTGACCGACCCGGCCACACTGAGGCGCGTCGCCAAGGCCTGGGCGGACCAGGGGTGGCCAGCCGAACCGGATAAGAGCGGATCCGGTATCACCGCCCCGTTCAACGCGCCCTCGCAGGGGCCACCGCCGTGGAAGGTGTATCGCATCAAGCCACACTCTGCAACGGTGGCGCTGGGCACCGAGCCGGGCGGTCTAACTCGCTTCAGGTTCTGACCTCAGCCCTACGATTCACCTGTCCAGGCGCTCAGCCTCGTCGAAATCACTCTGGATCACTCTGGTTATGCGTGCGGCGGAGCGACGCCCCATCCCCATCTGGGACGGGTCCGTGAGGCACGACCACGGCGTCGGGTCTCGAGGCGACCCGACGCCTGGCTGCCGACGGCGGACTTACTGGTGGTCCCTCTTTGACACTCCGGACTCGCACGAGCCTGGTTCGGCGGCGAAGCGGTCGGAGCGCAACGTGTCAGCGTCCCCTGACCCGACCCGGCGACCAGGCGCTACGCCCGGCGGCAATGGCCAGGGCCCCGACCACGGGCTAACGTGGCCGGGGCTCTGTTGAGGGCGGCCCGGCGGGGCGCAGCCAGCCTATTTGACGGATCGGCGGGCAACACGGATCAGTCACCCTGAGCACTATGCGCATTCGGCATGTCACATCCTGGATGCAGCATGCCAACAGCGTGTATATACTGCCGAGTCGGGGGGCGAGCGACGCCCAAGCCCAGTGCCGCTCATCTCGGTGGAGCGGGGAACGGACAAGGGGAGTGAAGAGGATGAACGGAACTGAGGTCCCGGCTACGGACAGCTCGGGCGACCGCAACACGTCTTTTTCTCGTGGTGCGACCTCGGCCCGGGGCGCTGGATCACTCCGGCGCCTGACCAACAGACGGGGTCTGATGGCTCTGGCCACCGCCGCCGTCACCATTTCGGTCGCCGCTTGCTCGAGCAGCAAGGCGAGCAGCTCCGGATCCTCCGGCGGGGGGTCGAAAAGCCCCGTAAAGATCATGGTGATCTCGACTCTGCAGTCCTCCGCCTTCGGCTTCCCCGAGGCGGTGGACGGCGCCAAGGCGGCTGCGATGGTCATCAACCAGGCGGGCGGCTTGGACGGCCGCCAGATCCAGATCTCGTCGTGCAACGACCAGTACGACCCCAACGTCGCCGCCTCGTGCGCCCAACAGGCCGTCAGCGACAAGGTGGACGGCGTCGTCAGCGGTTACACCTCCTACGGAGCCAACATCGTCCCGATCCTCGAAGCCGCCAACATCGCATGGATCGGGATCACCCCCTCATCCAACGTCGAGCTCACCAGCCGGGTGTCGTTCCCGGTGGACCCAGGTCCGAGCGGACAGTTGGCCGCGGCCGCGATCGAGATGTACAAGATGGGATGCAAGAAGATCGCCTTGCTCCAAAGCAGCACCGCGGCGTCGGCCTTGTCGGTCAGCATTGGGAAGGCCGCCTTCCTGTGGGCCGGAGGGTCGGTCGCCTACGAGGCCACCGTCCCCAACACCGTCGCCGATGTGACACCCTATGTGACAGCATCGATCAACTCGGGCGCCGGCTGCATCATCCCGAGCATTCCGCCGGCCAACTACATCAAGTTCTTGACGGCGGCCCGCCAGAGCTCGTCCCCCAACATCTTGATCAGCAACTCCGGCCTGACCGACGCACTGCTGGCCAAGCTGGGCTCCATGACCAACGGGATCATCAACGCGACCAGCTACTACCCCCTCCCGACCGCACCCCAGGTCCAGGAGTTCATCAACCAGATGAAGGCGGAAGGCAACGCCGCCCCGTCCAACTTCGCCCTGCAGGCATGGGCGGGAGTGAACATCTTCGCCCAAGCGGCCAAAGGCCTGAAGGACATCAACAACCAGACCATCCTCGACGCTCTGGGCAAGGTGACCGTCTCGCTGCCGACCTACCCGGCCCCGATCAAGTTCTCCTCGCCGCTCCCGGTCAAGGGCTGGACCCGCCTCTTCAACACGACCTACATCCCCCAAACGGTGAAGGACCTCCATTTCACCGCTCTGGCCGGAGAGACGATCAACATCCTGCCCGCGCTGCAAAAAGCCCAAGGCGGTAGCTGAGGGCGCTCGCCGAAAGGCGATTTCGCTTGGCATAGCGCCAGAAGCGGGGGTAGCCAGGTGACATGCCACGAGCTCGATCATCCAGAAGGATTGCGCAGCTCGCCGTAGCAGCAACCGCCTCGTTCGGCCTGGCCTGGAGCATTGGGGGCGCTGCTTCTGCGAGCCTGTCCATGCCTGCCTTCTACACCTACGACGCCCCCGGAGGGGCGTCCACCGCTGGCCAGAAGGTGATCGCGCTCACCTTCGACGACGGTCCCGGTCCGAACACTCCGCAGGTCCTCTCGGTCCTCCAGCGTTACGGCGTGCCGGCCACGTTCTTCGAGATCGGCGAACACGTGGCCCAGTACCCGCAGTACACCCAGATGCTGACCGCAGCGGGCTACCCCGTCGAAAACCACACCTGGACCCACCCTGACCTGACCAGGATCCCGATCTCGCAGTTCCCCTACCAGATCGACCAGACCCAGAACGAGATCCGCGCCGTCACCGGCCAGACGCCGACCTGCGTCCGGCCGCCCTACAACGCGTGGAACGCCACCGTCGTGGACCAGCTCGCCCAGCGCCAGCTGACGACCATGAGCTACTCGATCGACCCCCGTGACTGGACTCTGCCCGGGACCCAGGCGATCGCGGCCCGGGTGATCGGCTCGGCCTTCCCCGGCGCGGTGGTGGATCTTCACGACGCCGGGGGACCACGCGATCAAACCGTCGCCGCCCTCCCGCAGATCATCAACGGGCTGCGAGCGAAGGGGTACGGGTTCGTCTCGATCTGTGGATCGGTCGGGCCGTCGACCCATCAACAGAGCGCTGTGTACGCCTTCGGGAGCGCATTCGTAGCTGGGCCTCCTGTGACATCGAACCTGCCGTTGGTCGGCGCCCTCGCCACGCCGACCAGCCTCGGCTACTGGCTCGTGGCGTCTGACGGAGGCGTGTTCAGCTTCGGCGACGCCACCTTCTACGGCTCCGGCGGCGGCATCCACCTCAACCAACCCATCGTCGGCATAACCGCCACCCCCACAGGCCAGGGCTACTGGCTCGTCGCCTCGGACGGAGGCGTGTTCAGCTTCGGCGACGCCACCTTCTACGGCTCCACCGGCGGCATCCACCTCAACCAACCCATCGTCGGCATGGGGTCGGATCGGGTCACCGGCGGTTACTGGCTGGTGGCCTCGGACGGAGGCGTGTTCAGCTTCAACGCGCCCTTCCTCGGGTCCCGGGGCGGCCAGAGCCCAGTCGAGCGGTTCTTCGCCATGGCCGTCACCGACGACGGGTACGGGTATCTCCTGGCCGGGGCGCATCCTGCCTGACCGCTGGCGGGTCGGTTCTCATCTCTCTTGCGCCACGCATGCTGCGCAGGTGCCGGTCAGGGCGAAGTGGCGCAGGTCGACACGAAAGCCGGTTGACTGCCACAAGGAGGATCGCAGAGCGTCGAAGGCGCCCACCGGCGCCTCGATCACGTGACCACAACGCTCGCAGGTGAGATGGGGATGGGCACCCGCGACGAGATGCCATTGGGCCGGCCCATGGCCGAGGTGGGTGTGATAGGCGACGCCGAGGGCCTCCAGCCGCTCCAGGTTCCGGTAGATGGTGGCCGGGTGGATATCCGGGCTGTGGCGGCGTACCTCGTCGGCCACCTCCTCGGCGGTGCGGTGATCACCGGCTGCGGCGGTCAGCGACTCTATGACCTTGCGACCGGCCCGGCTGGCCCGCCCGCCCCTTTCCCGGATCAGGCCGATCACCTCGTCCACAGTGGGCTGGGTCACATCACTGCCTCGAGGTCCTGATCGGCCCGGGCCGAGGCGGCGGCCTCCTCCCACCTGGCTTCGACCCGCCCGAACCTCCATATCCCGAGGGCAAGCACCCAGGTGGCGACGAACAGCCCGACGATGAGGAACCCGGCGTGGTTGATGTCGAATTTTGCCGTCCAGTCCCAGATCCCGCCGGTCAGCTGCAGTTGGTCTCCGAGCACGGACAAAAGCTCGATGCTGCCTATAACGAAGGCCACCCCAACGGAGAGCGTGGTGATGGTGAGGTTGTAGTAGATCTTCCTGACCGGGTTGGAGAACGCCCACCCGTAGGCGAAGTTCATGAACGATCCGTCTACCGTGTCGAGCAGGCACATCCCGGCGGCGAAGAGCAGCGGCATGGACAGAACGGCCCAGAACGGCAGGCCCGAGGCGAGCGCCGTCCCCGACAGGATCAGCAACGCCACCTCGGTGGCGGTGTCGAAGCCCAGGCCGAAAAGGAAGCCGATCGGGTACATCTTCCACGGGACGTCGATGCGCCGGGCCAATGGCCCGAAGAAGCGGCTCATCAGGCCGCGGGCGTTCAGTTGCTGCTCGAGCTCGTCGTGGTCGAACCGCCCGCTGCGCATGGCCAGGAACATGCGTAACAGAGAGACGAGAATGACGAGGTTCAATATGGCGATGATGTAGAGGAACGCGCCGGAGATGGAGGTACCGATCAGGCCGGTGTAGTGGTGCAGTCCCGAGCCGGGCTTGGAGACGCCACGGTTCAAGGCCCGGATGCCGAGGTTCAGCATGACCGACAGCGCCAACACGACCGAGGAGTGGCCGAGAGAGAACCAGAATCCGACCGAGAGGGGGCGCTGGCCCTCGGCCATTAGCTTGCGGGTGGTGTTGTCGATGGCCGAGATGTGGTCGGCGTCGAAGGCGTGGCGCATCCCGAGGGTGTAGGCCAAGGTGCCCGTCCCGATACCCAGAGTCTGCTTGGTGGAGAGGTGGTAGTGGCCGTGGACGGCCAGGAAGAGCAGGAGGAATCCGCCGATGTGGAGAGCGACGATGAAGACCCCCATGCCGCACAGGTTCCGCCGTTCCGGCGGGCTCAGTCCCTGCATGGAGCCAAACCCTAAACGCGTCCAGCTCGCAATAGCCAACCCTATTCACACTTCGCTCACAACCAGCTGTCACACTTGGCGAGCGTGGGCCCCCAGACGGGAACGATCGTCGTCGTCGAGGACGACCCCCACATCGCCGACCTGATCGACATGTACCTGCGCCGCGACGGTCACCGGGTGATCCAAGCCAACCAGGGCGAGGCCGGCCTGCACGCCGTCGAGCGGGAGAAGCCCCGCCTGGTGATCCTGGACGTGGGCCTGCCCGGTCCCATCGACGGCTTCGAGGTGTGCCGCCGCCTCCGCGCTTCGAGCTCGGTGCCGGTAATGATGCTTACCGCTCGAGACGACGAGATCGACCGGGTTCTCGGCTTCGAGCTCGGTGCGGACGACTATGTCACCAAGCCCTTCTCGCCCCGCGAGCTGGCCGCTCGAGTGAAGGCCATCATCCGCCGGGTCGAGGGGCCGCCGCCCGACAAGCCCGCAGTGTTCCAAGCCGGGGCGGTCGATGTGGACACCGGGCGCCGGGAGGCCCGCGTAGCCGGCCGGGTGGTCCCCCTGGCCACCCGCGAGTTCGACCTGCTGGCCCACTTCGCCCTCAACCGGGGGCTCGCCCTCAGCCGCCAGCAGCTCCTCGATGGAGTATGGGGGATGGGGTGGTACGGCGACGAGCGAACTGTCGACGTCCACGTCGGTCAGCTGCGGAAGAAACTGGGCGACGCCCTGCCCCTGACGACCGTGTGGGGCGTCGGCTACCGGCTGGACTGAGTCGAATGCGCCGCCGGCTGACCGTCGCCATGATCTTGATGGTCCTCGTCACCCTCGTTCTCTCGGGCCTTGTGAGCCTCGCGGTGGCCGTGCACAACGCCCAGGTACAGACCCGCAAGGAACTGGTCCGGGAAGGCCAAGGGCTGGCCCTGAGCGTGCAACAAGAGGCCAACGCCGGAGCGGACCCGGCTCGGTCCCTGCACACCCTCCTCACCGCCCTTCAGTCGCCACTTCGACTCGGCGGGTCGGCGGTCCTGGCCGTGCGGCCCGACGGGGCGCTGTTCGACCCATCGGCCAAACGGCCTCTCGCCGCCCCGCCGACCCTCCCCGGGCGCCTCAGTCCGTCCGACATCGACGTGGCCGCCCTGGTGAAGCTGCAGACCGTCTCAGGCACCAAGGGCACTGTGGTGTTCGCCGCCGTCCCCTACCAGGCCCAGCTGCAGGTCGGCGACGTGAGCCGGTCGCTTGTTCAGGTCGTCGTACTCACGCGCCAACCCCCCAGTGCTCTGGCGAGCGCGGGACCGTGGTTCCTGCTCTCGGCGCTCATCATCCTCGCCGTGGCGGCCATCGTCGCCCACCGCCTCGGGCGCCGGTTCGTGCGCCCCATCCAGGCCGCCCAGGCGGTAACGAGCCGGATCGCGGCAGGCGACCTCGACGCCCGGGTGCCGGACCCGCCCGGCGCCGATCCAGAGCTGGCCGCGCTCGCCGACTCGATCAACTCGATGGCCTCTCACCTGGCCCAGGCCAAGGACGCGGAGCGGCACTTCCTGCAGTCGGTCACCCATGACCTGCGGACCCCGCTCACGTCCATCCGGGGCTTCGCCGAGGCCATCGAGGACGGTGCCACCGCCGACGCCGTCGCCGCGGCGGGGGTGATCGCTTCTGAAGCTCGCCGCTTGGAGCGCCTGGTGGGCGACCTGCTGAGCCTGGCCGCCCTCGAAGCCCGCCGCTTCACCCTCCAACCCCAGCTGGTGGAGCTCGGCGAAGCAGGCGCCCGCACCGCGGACGGCTTCGTCCCCGCCGCCTCGGATCTGGGGCTGGTCGTCACTGTGTTGCGGGAGGAGCCGTGCTGGGTCTGGGCCGATCCTGACCGGTTGGCCCAGGTGGCGGCCAACCTGATCGAGAACGCGCTGCGCTACGCGGCGCACGAGGTGCAGGTGACCGCGACCCTCCAGGGCGGCCAGCCCGAGCTGTGGGTCAGCGACGACGGCCCCGGCATATCCGCCGGCGACTTGGCCCGGGTCTTCGAGCGGCTGTTCGTGTCCAGGCCCCGGCCCGATCGGCCGGTCGGCTCGGGCCTCGGCTTGACGATCGTGGCCGAGCTGGTGCGGGCCATGGGCGGAACGGTGAGGGCGGAGTCCCCCCTCACCCCGAACGGGGGAACGCGGATCGTCGTGTCGTTGCCTCAGAAGCGGTCGCAAAACTACTTCGAGGTGGGAGAAGGCCCTCCCGCGGGTTTTGCGGCAGCCTCTCAGACGAACCCGAGCGTCGGGAACCGCCCGCCGAGCACCGGGGTCGAGTCAGCACCCAACACCCGCTCGAGCACGGTGGCGTAGACCGAGCGGAAGTCGATGTTGTATTTCAGATTGCCGTTGGCATCGAGGTCGGTCAGAGACGGCTCTTCACCGTAGAACCGGCCTCCGTGCACACCCTGACCCACGACGAAAAGGGGGGCGGCAGTCCCGTGATCGGTGCCGCCACTGGCGTTCTCGGCCGGCCGGCGCCCGAATTCCGAATAGGTCATGAGCATCACCTGCCGACCCGCGGGATGCGCCGATACGGCCTGGAAGAAGTTGGCGATAGCCGAGTCCAGCTCCGAGAGGAGCCGCTCGTGAGTGGCCTTCTCGGTGGCGTGATTGTCGAAGCCCGTCAAGCTGACCTGGTACAGCTGGGTCGAGGCGCCGGCGTTGATGAGGGCGGCCACGATGGCCAGCTGCCCGGCCAGGTCCGTCCCCTGGGTCTGGCCCGAAACCGCAAGGCGGCCCAGCCCGACCTCGAGGTCGAGCAGGTCTTGGCCCGAAGTGGCCACGTCTTCGGCCAAGCCGACCCGGTCGGCGCCGCCCGCCCAAAGCGCCCGGAACGCGGATTGGAAAGAAGGACCGCCGGGGATGGTCACAGCCGTGGCAGTGACCGCGCTGGCCGACACCTTCTCGCCGCGAAGGGCCAACGGCAGGGTGGCGCCGATGGAGATGGCCCGCATCGGATCGTCACGGGCGGCGTCCAGCCACCGGCCGAGCCAGCCCGATCCGCTGCCGTCCCCCGGGTTGGCGGTCTGCCAGATGTCCATGGACGCGAAGTGGCTCAGGTTGGGGTTGGGGTACCCGACGCCCCTGACGATGGCGAGGCGGCCCTGCGTCCATAGGCCGTGCAGACCTTTGAGCATAGGGTTGAGCCCGAGGCCGTCGGATAGATCGAGGACCTGCCCGGGGCTGTAACCAAGGGTCGGCCGTCCCGCCCGGTAGGCGGAGTCCGCGTAGGGGACGACCGTGTTGAGACCGTCGTTTCCCCCGTAGAGGGTGACGAGCACGAGCGGCCCGCCGTGGCTGCTACCCGCGTGAGCGGCGCTCCCTCCCCCCGATTCGAGGTAACGGTCCAACCCGAAACCGGCGGCCGCCGCCGCGCCCGCCCCCAGCAGGAACCGGCGCCGCGAGAGCCTCGTCATGCGAGCACGAACTCGGGGGAGGCCAGGGCGAGCGCGGTGAGCTGAGCTGGCTCGGCCTCGACCTGGTGAAGTGCCGCGGTCGTGGTGGGCCCGAACCCGTCGAGGCCGAGCAGCTGGGCGACCGCCCCGATCCGGCCGCTCGGCGATACCGATTCCACCGGGCCGAGATCGGCGTGCCCGGCCAGGAGCAGGGCGATCTCGGCCCGCAGCTGCGCCGTGGCGCTGTCGAGCCAGTAATCGTTCTGACCCCATCCGCCCACGTTGGGTGGGTTGAAGAGCGTCTGCCCCAGAGCGGTGGCGAGCTGGGGCAACGCACGTCCCGACGTGACCGTGGCGGTCAGGCCGAGGGCTCGGGCCGCACCGGCCAGATATTCGACCGGCTGCTTGACCAGTCCGGTCCGGGTGGTGCCGCTCCGGAAGGCCGGGTGGAGGAACAGAGCCCGCAGCACGGCGGCGATGTCCAGCCCGGCGCCGTAGGCGGGCAACAGGTCGTCGACGATGCGGTTGGACCACAGGATGGGATAGGCGAAGTGGCTCCACAGCTTGGCCACGATGAAGCGCGCCGACTCGGGCCGGGTGACCGCGATGTGCACCACGTCTTCGCCGTTCCAATCGCCGCTCTGGCCCAGGTAGGTCTTGGTGCCGTAGTCGTGCTGGGCCGCCCGGAACAGGTACTCGTACTGGAGACGGTTGTAGGTCCAGCCGGTGAACGCCCGGGCGGCTGCGGTCACGTCGGCCTGGGTGTAGTTGCCGATGCCGAGGGTGAACAGCTCCATCAGCTCCCGGGCGAAGTTCTCGTTCGGGTGCTGAGCCTTGTCAGTGATGGTGTCGAGCCAAACCATCATGGCCCCGTCCTTGGCCACCCCTTGAACAAGAACCTCGAACCCGCTTGCGCCGGACGTGCGGAACAGCTGGTTCTGCAGGTACATGAGCCGGACGTCACGCACCTTCGCCGCCCCGGTCGCGAAGTGGCCATGCCAGAACAAGGTGAGCCGTTCCCGCAAAGGCGTCGAGGTCGCGATCATGCGGTCCATCCACCACGTCTGGAGAGCGGCCAGCTCTTCGGCCTCGGCCCGCTGGGCCTGCATACGCGCCGCTGCGTCGGTCGGCGCGGTGTAAGGGGGGAACGCCGGGAGCGGGACGTGGTCCCCGGCCGGATCGGCTGCGGATCCCAAGCCGCCAACCAGCTGCTCGACCGCCGCTTCGTAGCCACCGGCTTCCAGCTGGTCGAGCTCGGCCGCCCGCAACCCGAATCCAGCCCTGCGGTACAGGAGCGCCAGGTCGCTCCGGTCGTCGCCCATGGACCCACTGTGCCTGCTCGATGTGAGGAGAGTGTTATGGACTGCTTCAGTCGAGCGCTGGACACGCCGATCTACCGGCATGACCCCACTTTGCCCACAGTGCCACGTCACTTTGGGCCGGGCTCCAGGCCCGGGGGTCAGCTGGGCGTGCCCTCAGTGTGGCGGGCACGTCTACGGCCTGGCGCCATTCGAGAAGATGATGCCCGAAGGCGAAGGAGCTCGCATGTGGGTCGCGTCGAACGAAGGGACCGACGCGGCCCCCTGCGCCTTCTGCGCCCGGCCCACGAAAGCGGCGCCCGAAGGGGTCTGCTTCTGCCACCGTTGCCAGGAAGTTTGGGTCCCGCCCGGCTTCGTCGTGCCGAACCCGCCCCCCGCCGTGTCGGGCCTGCTCCCGGCTCCGGCCGCGACCCGCTGCGGCAACTGCGGGGCACCCATCGAGCCAGATGAGATGGGCCGCTGCAGATACTGCCGGGCCCAGGTCGCCGCTCCCCAACCCATCGTCGTCGAGATCGACTCCGGAGCCCGCTCAGGTTCGGGCGATCGGCTGCTCGACGGCCTGGTCGGGCTGTTGACCGATCCCCTCCGCTAGCCGATCCCGATAATCTCCGGCCATTGTGACCACGGCCGAGATCCCCTGCCTCGACGACGACGCGGCCATGGGCCTGGCTCTCGATGAAGCGCGCGCCGCGTCGGCCTCGGGCGAGGTGCCGGTGGGCGCGGTGGTCGTAGTCGGCGGGGAGGTCGTGGCAGCCGCCGGGAACCAACGGGAGGCCGGGCCGGATCCGACCGCCCACGCCGAGATCCTGGCCCTCCGCCAGGCGGCGGTAGCGCTCGGCACCTGGCGACTGACCGCTGCCACTCTCTACGTCACTCTGGAACCATGCCCGATGTGTGCTGGAGCGCTCGTCGCGGCCCGCGTCGGGCGGTTGGTCTTCGGCGCTCCCGACCCCAAAGCCGGCTCCTGCGGAACGCTCTACAACCTCTGCGCCGATCCCCGGCTCAACCACGAGCTGGCCGTCAAGGGCGGGGTGCGGGCCGTCGAGTGCGCCGAGATCCTCTCCAACTGGTTCGCCGCCCGGCGAGCCGGGCCCAATCCCTGAGCAAACGGGTCAATAGTGGTCACTTCACCCACATATATGCGGGGGAAGTGACCACAAATGGGATCGATGAGAGCGCGATCAGCCGGGCCGGGCCCGACCGGGCCCGGCCCGGAAGTACACCTCGACCAGCTGGCCGACTAGGAAGCGCAGGCGCAGCCGGACCCGCAGCCGCCACCCGCCGGCGCGGTGGAAGGTGACGTGCTCGTGCCTACCGAGGCAAAGACGGAGAGCAGCCGGGTCGTGTCGGGGTGGCCGGCCGGGCAATCGATCCCCGAGGATGCCTCGCTCATCGGCCGGCGGGCCTCGAAACGGGTCTCGCAGGTACGGCAGAGGTACTCATACACCGGCATGACCCGAATCATATGGTCTCGGAGGCTCACACGTCGGGCCGCCGTAGCGGCTCGAGTCGACGGTTGATCTGGACCGGATCGAAGCGCTCCGGGTCGAAGCCGTCGCCGAGCCAGGCCATGACCTCGTCGTGCTCAACGTCGGTGGGCTCGGCCAGAGCATCGAGCAGATGCTCGTAACCCTGCGGTCCACCGGAATCCTCGGGCGGGGCGGCTCGGGCGCCGTCGAGGACGGCGACGGGGGGGACGGTCGCGTCGTAGGCCTCGACGGCGATCACCTCCACCAGGTGCTCCCACCCGTCTCCCAGGTCGTAGTCGTATTCGAGGACCGAATCGGCCGGTGCCACGTCGGCCAGGACGATTCCCGATTCGTCCTCCATCTGCTCGCCCCAGTCCTCCTCGTCGGGCGCCCCGAAGGACCGCTCGCCGACCCGCCACTCGTGAAGGTGGCGGTTCTCCCATCCCATGGCGACCTGGACCACGTCGTGCAGGGCACGCAGGGTGACGGCGCTCGGCACCCGTAGAAGCCGCCACACCGGAGGAGTCACATCCAAGAGAGTCACGCGCAGCACGTGGACGGTGAGCTCAGCCCGAGCCCCGTCGCTCATGAAGCGGCGCTGCCCAGCAGCCCGCGGGTTTCTCCGGCGTCCAGGAGCGGTGGGTTGGGTTCATCGATCCGGTTGGCGTGGCGCGGAAGGGCGACGGCGGCCAGAAGTCCCGACACGGCCGCCACGACCAGAAGGGCCACGTGCATGCGATCGAAGCCCCGCAGCGGAGGGGGAACCGAGTTGCCGATCAGACCGACCGCGATGGCGGTACCCAGGGCTCCACCGACGAAGCGAATGGTGTTCAGCAAGGCGGCGATCTGGCCGAACTGGGTGGGGTTGACGTCGACCAGGGCCAGGCCCGTGAGCGGGCCCATGGTGCAGCCCCACCCGATTCCCGCGATGGAGAACGCGGGCAACAAGTCGCCGTAGCCGACCGAGGGCGACATCCGCACCAGGAGGTAGGTAATACCGGCGATCCACCCCACGACGCCGATCAGGACGATGGCTCGCGGGCCGACCCGGTCGACCAACCACCCGCTGGCCAGCGCGGCGACCGCCATGATCAGGGGAGCCGGCGTGAGCAGGACTCCGGTCTCGAGGGACGAGTAGCCGAGGCCCTGGGTGAGCAGCAACGGCCACGCCACCCACAATCCGACACCGACCGCGTTGGTGAGCAGGCACACCAGGCTGGCGCTCCATACCGACCGGTACCGAAGGAGCTGCAACTGCAGGAGCGGCACCGGGTGGCGCGTAGAGCGCCGGACGAACAGCGTCAGCATGGCGGCGGACAACGCCAACCCGGTGATGACCGAATGCTTCAGCCAACCCCGCGGGCCGACGGTGATCGCGTAGGCAAGCGCGGCCACGCCCGCTGACGAGATCACCGCACCGAGAATGTCGAGGCGGCCTCGGGTCGGTTCCAACGGCGTCTCCCGGAAGAACCGCCGGGCCATGAATGCCGCGCTCAGGCACATGAGGGCGGGCCAGACGTACACCGCCCGCCAAGTGGCCCACTGGACAAGAAGAGCCCCGATGATGGGCGACGTCGCCTGGCCCACCGACATGACGCCGGCCGACATGGAGGCCAGCCAGATGCGGCGGTGCTGGGGGAACTCGTTGAGCACCAGCGCCAGCGACGACGGCAGGATCATCGCCGCACCGATCGCCTGCACGATGCGGCTGGCGATGAACAGCTCACCGTTCAGTGACGCCGCCGTAGCAATCGATCCGACCACGAAGATGGCCACTCCCCGGAAGTACATACGCCGGTGCCCGGCCCGATCCGCGACCCGCCCGAACAGCAGCAGCAGGGCCGCCTGAGCAATGGCGAAGCCGGTTATGCCCCATACCAGGGTGGTGCGGGGGGTCGAGAAGCTGGTCTCGATCTTGGGAAAGGCGATGTTCGTCGCGGTGCTCGTAAACGCCATGAGCAGCTGAGTGGTGGCCCCTAGAACGAGGATGATGGTCAGGCGGCGGCCGGCCGCCTCGTAGGTGGCCCTGTCGTCTGCGGGGGGGTCATCCGCCGCGCAGTCGCCCACGGACGCACGGTACCACCCCCGCCCCGGTGCGGCGCCAGAGACGCGGGCGGTTACTGGCTCGCGCTGAAGTCGAACATCTGCACCTGCTCGCCGAGGAGGTCGGCTCCTAGCAACCATGACATCCGATCCGGATTGGGCGGCATGAGGCTTGCCGTCCGCACATCCCGGAACGCCCGCTCGAGCCCGAGTCCGGGCGTGGCCGAGATCCCGCCGACGATCTGCATCAGTTCCGACGTCGCCGCCAGCGCGGCGTCCTGAACCACGTACTTGGCGCGAGCGGCCGGGACCACTGACCATCGCGGTTCGTCCGGGACCCATTCCCGCGCCGCCTCGAACAACACGGCACGCGCCGCGGCGAGGCGGGCGACCACATGGCCCAAGTGCCGGCGCACGAGCGGGTCGGCGGCGATCGGCTCGCTAGAGCCGGCCAAGACCTTCGCCCGGCAATGGTCGGTCGCCGTCCCCAAAGCGCCCTCGGCACTACCCAGCATCACTGCAGAGAACCCCAGCGCGAGCTGAGCCGTCCCTCCCGGGGAGGAGCGCCCGATGAACACGCGATCGGCCTCGATGCCACAAGCCGAGAACCGCACGCTGGGGCTGACGGTCCCACGCATCCCGAGTGGTTCCCAGTCGCCGAACACTTCGATGCCGGGGCCCTCGCCGGGCACGAAGATCGAGACAGGTTGGTGTCGGGCCTGCTCGTCGACGAGCGTGCACGCCACCATCGCGCCCCGGGCCACCCCAGCCATCGTGCAGAAGTGCTTGAGCCCGTCGACCACGAACTCGTCGCCGCGCCGAACGACGGTCGTCGACGAGTGGAACAAACGGCTCGCGCTGCTGCCGGGTTCGCTTCCCCAGCTCCCGTAGAGGGTTAGCTCGTCGACGACCGGTGCGAGCCATTCGCCGCGTCGGTGGGCGGGCGCTCCCCGCACTATCGCGTCGCACGCCGTGCTGTGCATATGGACGGTCATGGCCGAAGCGGCACACGCCCGGGCTATGCGTTCGATAACGGCTATGTACGACGCCAGGTCGAGCCCGAACCCGCCGTCCTCCACCGGAACGCGCATGCGGAGCACTCCGATTTCCGAGAGCGCCTTCCAGCTCTCCACCGGGTGGCGAGCCTCGCGATCCACCGAGGCCGCGGCCGGCCGCACGACCATCTCGCACACCTCGTCGACGGATGCCCCCAGCTGCGCCCGAACGTGATCCATCGCGCCTCGATCGACTAGAGCTTGAGGCGGGCGCCGCTGATGTGGGCGGCCCGATCCGAGAGCAGGAAGACCGCGGCCTCCGCGACCTCGGCGGGCGTGGGGTACGAGCCGAGGAGGGTGTTGGGCAGGCCGCGGTCGTACTGGTCGGGGTGGTCGACGATGAACTTGGTGGGATAGACAATGCCCGTGGAGAGGGTGTTGACCCGGATGCCGTACGGGCCGCCGTCTGCGGCCAACGCGTCGGTCATGGTCTCCAGGCCTCCCTTGGTCATGGCATAGACCCCTTCGACTCCGAAACGCCCACCCGAGTTGGCCGCTCCAGAGCTGCTATTGAGTACGGAACCGCCGCCCGCGTCGCGCATCATCGGCATGGTCTGGCGGCACAGATACCACGGACCGGCCAGGTTCACCGCCATGGTGCGGTCGAAATGCTCCACGTCATAGTCCCAGATGGGTCCAGCCCAGTTGACAGCTGCGTTGTTGACGACGAGGCGGATCGGCCCGAGTTGCTCGGCCACGGCCGAGACGACGCGGTCGATCTCGTCGCGAAGGCCCATGTCGAGCACGTAGCCGACCACGCGGGCCGATGGGTGGTCGGCTGCGATCGAAGCGGTCACCTCCCGGGTTCGCCGTTCGTGGCTGTCGGTGACCACGACCGCCGCTCCGCCTGCCGCGAGCCGCCGGGCGCACGCCTGCCCGATCCCGATCCCTGCCGCGCCTGTCACCAGCGCGACCTGTCCCTCGAACTCCCGGTCGTCGATCATGATTGGCAACTATAGAGAATCCAGGATCCTGGTAGCCGGCTGCTGACCGTGAAGCCCGCCGTCAGGGAGCGGGATCCACCACGAGGTCGACACCTTTGACCGCCATGACCATGGTCAGCCTCCGGCGGGGACGTGTGCCCGGGCGCACCTGGTAGGAAGGGAACGCCCGGTGCCACTCCTCCAGGGCCACCCGGAGTGTGTAGCGGGCCAGGTGTGACCCGAGGCAGCGATGGGGGCCGGCGCCGAAGGTGAGATGACGGTTGGTCTCCCGGTCGAAGAGGACCTCATCGGGCCGGTCGAATACACGGGGGTCGCGCATGGCGGCGGAGAACAACATCATCACCCGATCGCCGGGGCGCATGGTGACGCCCCGCAGCTCGGTCTCCTGGACGACCATGCGACCGTTGAAGAGCATCGGCTCGTAGCGGAGGAACTCCTCGATGGCGTCGGGCAGCAGGCTCGGGTCGGCGACCAGCTCGTCGCGACGGTCGGGGTTCTCGGCCAGCCAGGTCAGGATGTTCGCCAGCGTGCTCGTCGTCGTGTCGAGACTGGCCGCCATCAAGAGGTTGAGCATGTTGACGATCTCGTCGTCGGTGAGGGAACGGCCCTCCACCGTCGCCCGCACGAGCTGGCTCGGAACGTCTTCGCCTGTAGCGCCTTCACGCCGGCGGGCTGTGACGATGTCGCGGAAGTACCCGTTGATGGACTCGGTCGCGGCGTGGAGTTCGCGCCAACCCTCCTCGTCCTCGGGCAGGACGAACGAGCTTTCCGCGCAGCGCTGCATCTCGGGCAAGAGGTCGGGATCGACCGCGAAGCTCGACAAGAAGGCCTTCGCGGGCAGGGGCCGGGCGAACTCGGTCACCGCCTCGCAACCGCCCTTCTCGCGGACCGTGCCGATGAGCTCTCGCGCCACCTCACGCAGCAGCTGGTCCATGCGGCGGGCCGAGGCAGGCGAGAACATGGGGGCGAGCAGGTGCCGGAAGGCGTTGTGCTGTGGCGGATCGAGGTTCAGCGGCAGCTGGCTGGCTTCCTCGAAGGGCCACACCACGGCCCGGTTCGAGAAGATCTCCGGGTGCTGGTAGACGTGGAGGACGTCCTCGTAGCGCGACACGATCCACACCCCCTCGAGCGCCGAGGTGCGGGCGATGGGCCGGTTCTCGCGTATCCAGTCGAAGAACGGCCACAGGTCGGCTTCTTGCAGATCGGGGTCGAACAGGTCGAAGCGGGCGAGGCGCTCCTCGTAGTCAGCTTCGGCGATGGCATTCATGGGCCGCGACGCCTGTCATGGGTTGATCACCGCCCGGCCGAGCACCTCGCCGGCGGCGAGCGCAGCGAACGCTTTAGGGGCATCGGTGAGCGCGAAGGCGGTGGTCTCGACGTGGATGAGCCCGCGCCGGGCCAGGTCGAGCACCCGATAAAGATCAGCGCGGTTGCCGGCGAAAGACGTCACAACCGGGGTTTCCTGGGGCACCCGGCGGGCCGGACCGCCGAAACCATGTATCAATGGGACCTGGCCACCGCCCATCCCGGTGATGACCATCATCCCGTTCCGGGCGATTACATCGGTCCCTAGATCGACCGTGGCCTGGACCCCGGCGAAGTCGAGCACCACGTCGACCGGTCGTCCCCCGTTGACGTCCCGAATTGCTTCAGCGGTATCCGCGCCTGACACGAAGGCTGCTTCGGCGCCGAGCCGCTTCGCCAGGTCGACCTTGGCCGGATCGACGTCCACGGCCACGATCCGCGCCGCTGAGATCGCCGCCACGATCTGCAGCGCCAGGTGGCCGAGACCGCCCACCCCCAACACCAGTACTGTAACGCCGGGCTCCAGCCGGGCCCGGATCCACTCGACGGCGTGGTAGGCGGTCAGCCCGGCGTCGGTGAGCGGCGCGGCCGTCCGAACATCGACGCCGTCGAGCGGCACGATCCTGCGGGCGTCGACCACCATCCACTCCGCCACCCCCCCGTCGTAGTGCACGCCCGGGGTGTGGATCACCCCCTGCTCGCAGACATTGTCGAGGCCCGCCTCGCAAGCCCGGCACCAGCCGCAACCCTGGATGATGTAGACGGCGACCGGCCGGCCGACCTCCCATCCCCGCACGCCGTCGCCCACCGCGCCGATCCACCCGGCCATCTCGTGGCCCAGGGTGACCGGCAAGGGGATGCCCGGGACGTTGTCGGGCAGGTGCAGCAGTTCGAGATCGCTGTGGCAGAAGCTGGCGCTCCCGATCTGTATGGCCACTTGACCCGGGCCAGGGGAAGGTTGCTCGACATCCACGAGGGCCGTGTTTCCCGACCCGACGAGCCTGAAAGCCTTCATGGCCGGGCTTTGGGGTGCCAGACCTCGGTGGTAACGCCTTCGAACTGCCAGAAGGTGTCGTGGCCGTGCTCCGGCTCGTCGTGGCCCCGACGCCGCTTGATCACCCAACCATCGTCGGTGCGCACCAGCTCGTCGATGTAACGCAGCCCCCGGACCAACACTCGCTGCTCGCCGTTGTCGTTCGGGCCCACGTTGAAGCCGACGGCCATGGTGTCCGCGGTTGCATTGTCACCGTCGATGTCGATGTTCGAGCTGGCGAAGCAGTGCTGCATCGAGTCGTAGGCCTCGAGGCCCTTCATCACCTTCCGGATGTCGTCGTGGCCGTGCATCGTCCCGTAGTGGGCGTCCTCCGTGAAGGCCGAGGCGACGATGCCAGGATCGCAGCGGTCCTCACCGAACCAGTAGCGGTCGAGCGTGGCCCGGATCTCAGCCTTGTCCTTCAGGAGCTGGACCTCTGCTGCGAAACCTTCCAGGTCGCTCGCTGAGACCTTCTTCGACATCGCGGTTACCCCCCGTGTTGTCCCTAGTTCTTGAGGCGCCGGCCGGCGGCTCTGGCCGGGGCCCGCTCCATCATGCATGCTGACGGGCCTGAGGTCCAGCCTGCGCGCTCCCCGCGCTAGCGGGCCGTGTAGCCGCCGTCCACGACCAGAAGGTGCCCGGTGCAGTAGCTCGAAGCGTCCGAGCACAAGAACAGGAGCGCACCGAGCAGCTCGTCCTCGCGGCCGCCCCGCCCCAGCGGGACCTGGCGCTCGAGCATGCGCTGGCCCCCCGGGGTATCGAACACGTGTTTCGTCATGTCACTCGGGAACCAACCCGGCGCGATGGCGTTGACCCGGATCCCGACCCCGCCCCACTGGACGGCCAGCTCCTTGGTGAGGGAGTGCACGGCCCCTTTGGAGGCCACGTAGCTCGCCCCTCCGGTGGAGGCGACTATGCCGTAGATCGAGCCGATGTTCACTATGGAGCCCCCACCGTTGGACGCCATATGGCGGCCGACCAGCTGGGTCAACCCGAATAAACCGGTCAGGTTCACCTGGATCACCCGGGCGAATTCGTCCAGGTCCTCGTCCCGAGCGTCGGGCCGGGTGTCGACGGTCGTGCCCGCGTTGTTGACCAGGATCGACACCGTCGACCAGCGATCGAGAGCGGCCTCGAGGATCTGCTCTCTCCCCGAGGTGGTAGCCACGTCGGCGACCACGCCTACGGCCCCCTCGCCCAGGTCGCCCGCGAGTGCGTCGATAAGACTCTGTCTCCGGCCGACCACCACCACGTTCGCCCCCGCAGCATGGAGGCCTCGGGCAAATGTCCGGCCCAAGCCGCTGGAAGCGCCGGTGACGATGGCCGTGCGGCCCTGCACATCGAACAAGGAGTTGAGCAAGACGACGGATCCTACCGGCCGTCAGAGGAGCTGGAGAGGTGAATCGGCGAACCCGTAGCGCACCGCGGTGGCAGTCGGATCGGTCACCAGCTGGGCACGCTGCTCCAGCTCGATCGGGAAGTCCTGGGCCGACAGGTGAGCCCGGACCTTCGCCAGGTCGTCGACCAGGAACGTGGTCGAGTACAAAATGCTGACTCCGCACGCGTCCAGCTCCACCTGGGCCGGCCCCGAGGTGTTGGGCTCGGCGAACTCGAGCGTCACTCCGGGGTCGCCACCCATCACGACGAACGCGCTTCGCGCGCCGAGCAGCTCGTTGTCCTTCTCGCCGGCCATCCGCCCGCCCAGCACCTCGCTCCACATGTTCGCCGCCGTGGTCCGGTCGGCCACGACGGTGGTCAGATGGGATGTGCCCCGCACCGTCAAGGGGTCGTCCGCCAAGGGTTCCGCCCCGGCCCATCGGGCCAGCTGGTGCTTGGTCATCGGCTGGCAGAACTCGTGAAGGCCGTGGATGTCGTGGCCGGCGCGCAGCTGCGTCCAGAACACCGCCGACCACCAGCCCTCGGGCAGCCCGTCGTCTCGTTCGGAGCCTTCCACGGTGCGCCGCGGCACCGGCGGTCGATCCAAGGGCTTCCACTGGCCATCGACGAGGTTGACGTCATGGGCCAGCAACGTCTCGGCCAAAGCGTCGATCCCGTCGACGTACCAACCCAACGAATGCCAGTGGCTTCCGAAGCGATCCACGAACCGGCGCATCCCGGCCGCCGGCATGTCGGGGATCATGGCCTCGACCAACGCGTCGCCGACCCGGGTGAACAGCGCCCAGCGCCCCTGCTTGTAGTCGCCCTCCCTGATCGGCCTACGAAACAGCCGCTCGAACACATCCCGTGCCCGGTCGACAGAATCCACGACTTGGGTGACGTGAAACAGTGGTGATTCCAAAGTGAACCCGTCGCCTGGCACACTGGTTCGCTCCACGAAGTCGCTCACGGCTCTGCCTCTCAACGGGCGAAGAACTCGGGGACCGGCTCGCGTGCCGCCAGGGCGGCCGACGCCCGGGCGAAGTCCTCGGTCGTCCGCAGGAACAAGCCGTAGGCCCTCTCCAAGTCATGGTCCTCGTCGGCCTTCACGGCCCGTTGCACCAGGTGCTTGGCCAGGGCCACGGCGAGCGGTGGGCGCGACGCGATCTGGCGGGCCTTCTCCAACGTCACGTTCATCAGCTGGTCGTCGGGTACCACCTGGTTGACGAGGCCGAGCTCCAGTGCTTCACGGGCCGAGATCCGGTCCCCGGTCAACACTAGGTTCATGGCCCGGTGCTTGCCGACCGTCTTGGCCAGCCAGTTACAGGAGAACTCGTAGGAGATCAGGCCGACGTTGACCTCCACCGCGCCGAAGTCGGCAGCCTCTGCGGCAATCACCAGGTCACAGATGTGGGCGAGCGCCCACCCCCCGCCCAGGGCGTGACCGTTCACGGCGGCGATGAGGGGCTTCTTGTACTCCTGGAGGGTCTTCCACAAAAGCCCGTAGTCGTACTGGTAGGCCAGCTTCATACCCTGCGAGCGGGGCTTCACGTCGTCGGGCATCTTCATGCCGGTGAGGGAGCCGCCCGCACAGAAGCTGCGTCCCTTCCCCGTGATTACGACGACGCGGATGGAATCATCCCTGTGGAACAACCCGAGGACGTGGTGCATCTCCCGCTCGGACAGCTCTGGGTTGAGGGCGTTGTGCCGGTCGGGCTGGTTCATGGTCATGACCCCGATCGGCCCCTGCGTCGTCACTTCGATGTATTCGAGGTCCAGACTTGTGTAGCTGGGCAGTGGTGCAATCTTCATCCGATCCCTCCCGTGCCGGGC
>JAFAWZ010000050.1 GCA_019241495.1 Acidimicrobiales bacterium
CCCATGCCAAGACGGTACGGGCTCGATCGATCTGGCCGAACGGCAAGGCAACGATGGCTCCGGCGGGCCCGTCTTTGGGTTCGATCCGGATCCCCTCGTCATCGACAGCCACGAGGACGCCGTGATGGCGTCGGGCGCCGGCCACCAGCTCGGTGGTCTTCACGGACAGCTCGGTGCCCACGTAACGCTGGTACTGCTCCACCCGGCGAAGGGTGCGCTCCACCCCGGGGCTCGACACCTCCAGGTGGAACCGCCCCGGCGGGGTCAGCTCAGGGTGCTCGTCGAGGACCGGGGAGACGACCCGCCCGGCCACCGTGGCCAGCGCGTCGAGATCGATGCCACCCGGCTGGTCCACCAGGACCCGCACCAGGTCCCGCGACACCTCGACGTCCCATAACTCGAGACCCGCGGAGGCCAGGGCCGGCTCGACCAGCTCCCGAATCGCATTCGACGGTCCGGTCATACCCTGAAGCCTCCTTTCCCAGATGGAGAACCTTTCTGGTTCGACAAATGCTTTTCAGTGCAAACAAAAGCGTGGGCACCTGCTCAACGCAGGTCGGCCCACGCCAGCTGACCGCCCGTACTAGCGGCAAGCAATTATAGCTCTCCGCATCGGCCCGAAGGCAGGGGCAGTGGAGGGTCACGGCCGAGCGCTCTCAAAAGCTGTCGCAAACGGCTACTTCGAGGTGGAGAAGGCGGCGGCTCATCCATACTGTCGATGCGAGAGCGGGAGGCGACTCAGTAGGCGACGAGCCGCTTTCCCCCTTCCGCGGGTTTTGCGACAGCTTCTCAATAAGCCTTGGCGACCACGGCCGCCAGCCCGGGCTCATCGTCGGCTTCGGCCAGCGAGGTGTCGGGCCGCCGCAGGCAGCGCACCGACACCCCAGCCGCGGCGAGCTCGGTCTCACCCTTGTCTCCCACCACCTCCCATGGCACCACGGCAAAGCCGGTGGCGCCCGCCTCGGCCGCCTCGTCGACCGACGAGACGGTGACGGTTCTGGCCTCCATCCGGGCCCGGGCCTCGGCCAGCAGGCCCGCCTGGATGGCATCGAGGGCGGGGCGCACCAGAGCGAGGACCCCGCCGACGGGCACCGACGACTTGGCCTGCTGGTCTCGCCGGACCAGCGTCACCTGCCCGGCGGCCAGGTCACGCGGCCCCACTTCGACCCGGACCGGCACCCCCTTCAGCTCCCACTCGACCGATCGCCGGCCGAACGAGGTCCCGACCCGGTCGTCGAGTCGGGCTCTCAAGCCCGCCGCTCGAAGGTCGTCGGTGAGCTGGCGCGCCGCGACCCCTGCGCCTGCGGAGTCCCGGACCAACAACACCACCACCTCCGCCGGCGCCAGCGCCGGGGGCAGGCGCAGCCCGGCATCATCACCGTGAGCCATGATCAAGGCCCCGACCAGGCGGGTGGACACCCCCCACGAGGTCTGCCAGGCATGCTCCTGGCCGCCGGTCTCGCTCGAGTACTGGATCCCGAAGGCCCGGGCAAAGTTCTGCCCCAGCTCGTGCGACGTGCCCATCTGCAGGGCCTTGCCGTCGCCCATCATCCCCTCGCACGTCCAGGTCCGGATCGCGCCCGCGAAGCGCTCCCGCGCCGTCTTGTGGCCGACCAGCACGGGGACGGCGAGCACCTGCTCCATGGTCGCCTGGTAGACGTCCCGGAGTATGCGCAGGGCGTAGGCCCGGGCGTCGGCCTCCGAGGCGTGCGCGGTGTGCCCCTCCTGCCACAGGAACTCGCTCGTCCTCAAGAACAGGCGAGGGCGCAGCTCCCATCGCACCACGTTCGCCCACTGGTTGATGATCATGGGCAGGTCGCGGTAGCTGTGCACCCATTTGGCGAAGAAGCTGTTGATGACCGTCTCGCTGGTGGGCCGCACCACGACCGGCTCCTCCAGCTCCCTTCCGCCCCCGTGGGTGACCACGGCCAGCTCGGGGCTGAAACCCTCGACGTGCTCCGCCTCCTTGGTCAGGAAGCTCTCTGGGATGAACAGCGGGAAGTAGGCGTTCTCGGCCCCGGCATCTTTGATCCTGCGGTCCAGCTCGGCCTGGACGCGC
>JAFAWZ010000104.1 GCA_019241495.1 Acidimicrobiales bacterium
GATGCGGTCGTAGATCTTTGCACCACCGAGTGCCGCTTTGCCACCGTGGACGGGCGCCGGGCCGAGGGCCGCGAGGAGGTGCGCCGCCTCTTGAGCTCGTTCATGGGAGACCTACGCTCGACCAGCCACCAGGTCACCGAAATGTGGCATCAAGAAGACGTGTGGTTGGCCGAGGTGTTGGCAACGTATGAGATGCGAGACTGGCTCAAAATCGAGGCATTGCCGCGGGCCTTCGTGATAAGAGCCGTACCTGAAGGCATTTGTGACGTCCGGGTCTACGGGGCCAACGAACGGCAGCTGAACGACCGAAGCGGCGACGAGCCCTATCGGAGCGGCGGGCACCTGGTGCTCCCTCTCTGAGATACGGCTCGTGGATCGCTAGCGTGGACGCATGCCCGCGTCGTGGCCCGCCCTTCCCTACGAGGCCTGGAGCGCCACCTGCGACACCTTGCACGCCCATACCCAGCTTCTGGGCAAGCTGGCAGTCGCGTTGGCGCCGCCCGAGCCACAGCTCCAGCACGCTGCGCTGCGCCTGACCGCCCGGGGTTGGGAGACGCTGCCGCTACCTGCTCCTGACGGCTCGGGCGCGGTGGTCGTGGTACTCGACCTGCGACGCCACGAAGCGGTCGTCGAGCACAGCGGCGGGAACCTACGAAGCATCGCCCTGTCGCCGAAGCGGCCCGTCGGAGACGTCACGCGCGACGTGCTCAAGGCCGTCGAGGCTCTCGCCGGGCCGGTGCAGATCGATCCGCGTCCCCAGGAGGTGCCTTGGACGGTCCACCTGGACGAGGACCACGACCACACGACCTACGACCCTGAGCAGGTCGCCACTTACTTCCGGGCCGCCACCCAGGCCGCGTTGGTGCTCGCCACCCTGCGGGCCCCTTACCGGGGCCGTTCCAGCCCGGTCAACGCCTGGTGGGGAACTTTCGATCTGGCCGTCAGCCTGTTCTCTGGGCAACCGGCCGATCCGCCCTCGAACGAGTTCATCATGCGAAACTCGGCCAACGCTCAACAAATCGAGATCGGCTGGTGGCCGGGCGACGCCCGCTACCCGCACGCCGCCTTCTACGCCTTCGCCGTCCCGGCCCAAGAGGGCCTCGAGGCCGCTACCTTGTCGCCGCCTGGTCGCTGGGACCCGGGGCTCAAGGAGTACATCCTCGATTGGGAGGACATCCGAACCAGCTCCCATCCACGTCAACGTGCGGTCGAGTTCGGTCGGTCGGTGATCGACCACGCGTGCACGGTCTGTGACTGGGAGCCAGCCCTGGCGGCCAGCGCCCAGGGGGTCCCGCCCCCCGTCGTCTGAGAAGCTTTTGCCTACCGGAGGGCGGCTGTGTGGATCGAGCGCCATACGCGCTCGGGTGTCAAGGGCAGATCTATGTGCCTCACCCCGAGATGCGCGATTGCATCGACCACTGCGTTCTGGATCGCCGGGGTGGACCCGATGCTGCCCGACTCGCCGATGCCTTTGGCGCCGAGCGGGTTCATGAACGTCGGCGTCTCGCAATCGACCAGCTCGAACGACGGCACCTCGGCCGCGCTCGGGATGCCGTAGTCGGCAAAGGTCGTGGTCAGCGGGTTGCCGTCCTCGTCGAAGACGACCTCTTCGAACAGAGCCTGACCGATTCCGCAGCACAGCCCGCCATGAACCTGCCCGTGGGCGAGCATCGGGTTGAGGATCCGGCCCGCGTCGTCCACGGCCACCATACGCAGCAGAGCGACGCGCCCGGTTTCGATGTCCACCTCCACCACTGCGGCGTGCGCCCCGAACGGGAAGGTGGAGCTGGCCGGCACGAAATCGGACACCGCCTGCAGCGGCTCGGGGGCGGCGGCGGCCACCTCGGCCCACGTCACGGAGCGGGCAGGAGCTCCCACCACGTGGAAGGCGCCGCGCTGCACATCGAGGACGATGTCCTCCACCGACGCCTCGAGCATTCGAGAAACCTCTTCCCGGGCCATGTCAACGAGCTTCTCGGTCGCGACGAACAGCGACGAACCGGCCGCCTGGGTCGAACGCGAGCCACCCGTCACTCCGCTCGCCGGGACCCGATCAGTATCCCCGTGGATCACCTCCACCTCCTCGAGCGCCACGCCGGTGCCGGCCGCAACGAGCATCGACCAGGCGGTGCGATGACCCTGACCGGTGGGCGTCGATCCCGAGACAGCGCGGACCCGACCGTCGCGGAGGAGCTCGACCGAGCCGTACTCTCCCCCAGGCGCCCCGCCGGTCACCTCCACATATGTGGCCAGCCCGATGCCGATCAACCTGGTGGACCCCTCGGTCCGCCTCCGAGCCTGCTCCTGGCGTAGAGACTCGTAGCCGACCGCTTCGACGACCAGATCGAGAGCCCGCTCGTAGTCGCCCGTGTCGTAGATCGTGCCGACCCCCGTCGTGTAGCCGTTATCGAAGGCGGGCACCATGTTGCGGCGGCGGACCTCGACGGGGTCCATCTCGATCTCCGCGGCGAACATGTCGACAGCCCGTTCGACGGCGGCGGCCGCCTCTGGGCGCCCGGCGCCTCGAAATGCCGATGTGGGTGCGGTGTTGGTGAGGGTCGCCCGACCGCGGTAGCCGACGTTGGGAATGTCGTACACACCTGTGGTCATCCGGCCGGTCGAGTTGATCAGGATCGGGGCGAAGAGCACGAACGCTCCGCAGTCCTGGATCACCTCCAGTTGGTAGGCGGTGATGCGGCCGTCACGCGTCCCGCCGATGGTGACCTCGTGAACCTGGGCCCGGCCGTGCGGGAGGCACAACATGTCCTCCACCCGGGTGGCCGTCCATCGAACCGGCCTCCCCAACCGCCGGGCCAGCAATCCGATGGTTACCTCTTCACGGAACAATCGGCCCTTGGACCCGAAGCCGCCGCCCACGTCGGGAATGATCACCCGGACGTCGGAGACGTCGAGCCCGTGAGCGCGCGCGAGGAACTCCCGATTCGGGTGGGCGCCCTGGCAGCTCGCCCATTGGGTGAGCCGCTCGCCGTCCCATGCGGCAATGGCGGCTCGCGGTTCGATCGGTGCACCTGACTGGCGCTGGTTCACCATCCGTTGGCGAACGATCACCGCGCATTCCTCGAAGCTCGCTCCCGGGCCCGCCTCGACAGTGGCGATGACGTTGCCCGGTGCCTCGTCGAAGATGAGAACCTGATCGGTCACCGACTCCTCGACGTTCGTGATGACCGGTAAGGGCTCGTAGTCGACTTCCACCAGCTCGGCCGCGTCGGCCGCCGCGGCTCGATCCTCCGATACGACGACGGCCACGATCTCACCCACATAGCGCACCTGATCGTGGGCGAGCACCGGTTGGTGCATCCATTCCGGTTTCAGATGGGGGAACACGGCGGGATGCTCGGGGCAACCGAGGTCCTGGCCCGTGTACACCCCGGCTATGCCCGGCGCGGCGCTGGCCGCGGAGGTGTCGATCCTGACGATCCGGGCGTGCGCCAACGGCGAGCGCACGAACGCGGCCCACAGCGCTCCGGGCATCGGGATGTCGCCGACGTAGCAACCGCCTCTTGTCAACATGGCGGGGTCTTCCAGCCGGCGCACCTCGTGGCCGAGAATGCTCATCGGTTCGCGCTCACGCGGCGAGCAGGCGGTGAATGTTGTCGTGGGCCACCTTGCGGAGGTCCTGCTCGGCCAGCCCGTCGAAGCGACCGAGCATCTCCTGGGGGGTCTCGGTGCCCTCGGAATGAGGGAAGTCGGAACCGAGCAGCACGTGGTCAGGCCCGAGCAAGGAGACCGTCGCCAGGCAATCCTCCTCGTGGAACGGGGCGACCCAGACGTGGCGCTTGAACAGAGCGCTCGGTTTCTCCTCCAGCCTGCCTCCCAAGGCCGGACCGAACCTGTAGAAGGCGTGTGCTTTGTCCATGATCTTCAACAGGTAAGGAACCCAGTAGGCGCCGTGCTCGATGCTCGCCACTTTGAGCTTCGGGAAGTGGCCGAACAGGTTGTGCATGACCAGGGCGGCCAAGGTGTCCATGATCTGGCGGTCGCTGCCGGCCACGACGTACATGAATGATGAGCCGAACCCGTCGGGATCCCAGAATCCTTCGTAGAACTTGGGCAGATAACCGAAGGTGTTGCTGGCGTGGAAGCAGGCGAGCACACCCGCTTCTTCCACCCTTGCCCAGAACGGGTGGAAGGCAGGATCGGCCGGGGAGCGCCGACCGAACGGGCCGGGGCGGAGGTTGAGGACTCTCAGGCCCTTGGCGAGAAGGCGGTCGAGCTCCGCTATCGATCGCTCCGGATCGATCATCGAGAGCTGCGCCGCAGCATACAGACGGCCGTCGCGAGAGAAGCCCCACGTCTCGTCGAGCCATTCGTTGAACGCCCTGAAGGTGGCGTACGTAGTGTCGACATCGCCTTCGAGGTAGAACTCCAGCATGTTGGCCCGAGATGGGAACAGCACCGACCCTTCCACGTCGTGGGAATCGAGGACCTCGAGGCGCGCCGCCCGCTCGATGTACTCCGGGCGGATCGACGTCTTTTCACTGTTGAAGGCGGGCGACCGGCGAGGCGTGTCCGCCACATCGATGGCACCGGTCGCCATCTTGCGGAGATTGCGGGTCATCGACCCTGGAGCACCGACCTCTCGCACCGCATCGGTGAGGCGGCCCATCCCGCCCGCGGTCAGAAGACGGTCGGCCCGGTCTCGATGCTCATCGGACAGGTGCCCGACGAAGGCGTCCTCGGTCTCGTAGTAGTGGCTGTCCGCATCGAAGATCTGCCACTCCAGCCGATCGGTTTCGGAGGCTTGTGTCGGTGTTGCCGTGGTGGCCATCGTTGTCCCTCCCTGTCGATCGACATCCTACATCCTGCATCCAGCCTGGGCGGCTGGATGTCTGGAGTCGAACGATGGGCGGCGCTCAGGTCGGGCTCAGATGACGGGAGCCGGGAGGAGGTCCAGGACGCCTCGGCGGGCCAGGCCGACGATGCTCGCCTGGTCGCCGGCTGCGTTCCCGGCGCTGGCCAACCGCCCGGAGCCGTGCTCGAGGGCCCGCACTATGGCCAGCTCCTCTTCGGTCACCGCGAACGGCTCCTCCTGCCAGAGCTTGGCGAACGGTCGCTCCTGACCGTCGCGTCCGGCCAAGCGGGCCACCCACTGCAGGCGACGGGAGAGAGCCGGAACAGCGCTAGTGAGGTCGGGATCGGCGGCACCCAGTACGGCCTCGGTCGAAGCACGCACGCCGGCGGAGCTGGGATCCTCCCCGAGGGGGTCACAGTTGAAATCGTTGCACTTGAGATACAGCACGACCGTGCCGGCCGCGGCCCGGCGAAGGTGCCACATCGACGATCCCGGAAAGATGTGCACGTCCCCGGGCCGGTCGGCGATCTCTATCGACGGCGAGTCGGCCAGGACCACCTCGGGCAGCTCGTCGGGAGGGAGGCTGGCCCGGTACTCGGCCGACATGCCGTACGGGTTCACGTCGCGATGGTCTTCGGGGTACATAACCAGGCGGGACTCCTCCGGGACCTCGATGGCGATGCCCACCGCGATCTGGGTGGCGAAACGGTCCTTGTGGGCCGGGGGATTCGGATTCACATGGTCCAAGTAACGGTTGACGTGGCGCTCGGACAGCACCATGGTCGAGCGTTTCGTCTGGCAGATCCCCTCGACCAGGCCGAACAGCTCTCCGCACATGTCGGTGTCCGGGGGCGGCTCGAAGCGGTACTGGTCCTTGGCCGCGGTGTTGCCCACGTCAAACAGCTTCTCGTCCTCCCGCCGCCGCCCGTACTGGGCTTGGAGGTAGTCGAGGAACTCGCTTGTGCAGCCCTGCGAGATGCTAACCCATTGCTGGCGCCGGTAGGCATCCCGATGTTCCGCCGGGTCGATGTCGAAGATCTTCACGTAACCTGCCCCTTACACTTAGCATTACGCTCAGCGGACTCAGGTTAGGGGTCGTCGCCACCCTTGTAAAGGCAAGGTGGGCGAAATGCCAGAATCCGGAACATGGCGCGGTTTCGGGGAGGAAAGAGCCCCGCTGTGGGCTACCCGCTTCGACCCTTTCCGGCCAGACGATCAACAACCGAAGGCGTAGTTGATAGCTGAGCACACCTCCTCGAAGGTGAGGCGTCCGACTTCTCCAATCGGGCCGCTCAGATCAGTCGAACACGTCGACTAGGACCGGCTGGATCGCCGGGGATGCACGCTCGTCCAGGGGTTGACGGCGACGCACCACCGACAGAGCGGCGAGCATGCCGGCGCCGGGCAGCTCGCACGGGGATGGGCGGAGTAGGCGGTAGTAGGCGGTAGTAGACGCCTGCGGCGGGCAGCTAAGGTCTTTTATGATATTTCAGTCTCGTCTTTGTGACCAGGCGCTGTCTTTGTGACGCGTTAACCGCACTATTTGCGGCTAACGCGTCACAAACACAAAAACGGGCAGCCCGCCTTCGGTGTGTACCTAGCGATCCGATCACCGACCTGTCGCGGGCGTTCGGGCTCGTGGTCATCACCATCGAAGGTGACAAAGTAAGCGCCATCACCCGCTTCGACAACGCGGTAATGGCCCGCTTCGGCCTGCCTCGGACCCTGACGGACTAAGGGTCGCCGCCGTCAAGTTGGCTACACTTCGCGCTGGCTGAAGGTGCGTCGAGCCATTAGCGGTCAGGGGGTCGGTTGGATGAGGATGTCGGTGGGATTGGGCCTAGGCGTTCCCATGGACCCCGTCGGTATGCATCTGGCCGAGGACGTCGCTCGGTTGGCCAGCACGGCGGAGCGGGTCGGCTTCGACGGTGTCTATGTGACCGACCATCCCATCCCCCACCCGACATGGCAGAAGTACGGGGGCCACCACACTTTCGACCCCTTCGTGCTGCTGGCGTTCGCCGCCGCGGCAACCTCGACCCTACGAGTCCAGACGCACCTGGTGGTACTCCCCTACCGGAACCCTTTCCTCACCGCCAAAGCGGCGGCGAGCCTCGACGCCCTGAGCAACGGGCGCCTCATCCTGGGCGTCGGAACGGGTTACATGGAACAGGAGTTCGCCGCCCTCGGCGTGCCGTTCGAGAGACGCAACGAGATCATGGACGAGGCGCTCACAGCCATGCGGCTGGCGTGGACCGGCGAGCCGTTCGAGCTGGAGGGCACGGGCTACACCGTGGAGGGCAACGACGCCTATCCGAGACCCACTCAGCGACCCGGCCCGCCCGTGTGGGTCGGGGGCAACGCCAAGCGAGCGATCCGCCGGGCGGTCGAGCTCGGCGACGGGTGGATCCCGTTCCCCCACCGTCCCGAGGAGGGTGGGGCGCACTCGAGCCGTCTGGCCAACTTGGACGAACTGGCCGATCACATCTCCTACGCACGCGAGCATGCCGAACGGATCGGGCGAGAGCGGCCGCTCGACATCGTGTTCATGCCGGGCTACCTCGGTTACCTAGACCGCCGCCAACCCGGCTTCGACGAGATAGTCGAGAACTGCTCTCGCATGGCGGAACTGGGTGTCACCTACCTGATGGCGTCGGTGGGCGGGCTGGACGTCGCGGCCCGCGAAGAGGCTCTCGCCGCCTACGCAGAAGCGGTGCTTCCTACGGTTCGTTCCTTATCACCGGACATTCGCTGTAACCACGGCCCGCATGTTCAGGCCAGGCGCGACACGAAGGGCTCGACCGAAGTGCCCTCGAAGAAGTGGGGATTCATGTCGAGGAGGAAGCGGGCCGGGTTCTCGAAGGTGAAGGCCGCGAATTCCGGCTCGGTCATCCACCCGTGAGCGAGGTTCTCGTAGGCCTCAGGGAGGACGTCGAGCATGTCGGCGACGTCGAAGTGCCCGATGTCGGAGCCGAGGGCCGCCCTCAGCCGGACACCGTCCAGCCCTCTGAAGGCCATTTTCGTGAGGGCGTCGTCGGCCTCACAACCGAACAAGAAGCTACGTTCGAACATCTCGATGAACTCTCCGGGCGAGGTCTCGCCGAGCGCGGCGAACTCGTCGACAGGTGTCAGGTGCTCGTCGTGTGGGAACGTGCGCTCTCCCAGCTCTCCCATACCCACGTGGGCCCGCATGGCCTCGTAGCCGTAGTCGGCGAAGAGCTTGGCCAGCAGGTCACGGTCGAGGCTCGCGGGCCGGCAGTTCTCGAGCGCGGCCAGGTTTCGTTTCTCCCAGTGACCGATGAGGTCGCGCAACAACGTGATCGCCCACACAACGCCTGCCTCGAGGAACGAGAACCGCAGCGCCGGAAACCGCTTGGCCACCCCGCCGAGGACCAGCGCCTTGCAGATCATCTCGTTCGCCGTGGCGAAGTGGCCGATGTGGTTGTAGACATAGCTCGACGAAGAACGGCGGCTGCCCCACCTGGCGGTGGAGTGGAATCCCGGTGCGACTCCCAAGCGGACACACTCCGCCCAGAAGGGGTCGTAGTCATGATCGCTGTCCATGCCGAGGACGTCGAAGCGCGTGGTTTCACCAGTTCGGCTCGGCTCGGGAAGTGGCCGGGACACATAGCTGGGGATTTGCACCACCTTCGCCCCTAGGGTCTCGACCGCATAGCGGAGCTCTTCGATTCCTTCTTCAGGGGTGTGCAGCGGC